>JAJKIB010000017.1 GCA_021154745.1 Mycobacterium sp. | reverse complement strand
GCCGGGCGAACGACGCGCTGTCCGTGGCCCGAACTCGCGCCGGGTTCAGGTCGAGCTCTTCGAACACGGCACGGGCCAAACCGCACCATGTCGTCTGACCGGTGCTGGTGGCGTGGTAGACACCTGCCGGAGCATCGGAGTCGATGAGGGTGATCAGCTTGTCTGCAACGTCGACCGTCCATGTCGGTTGCCCGTGCTGGTCGTTGACGACGTTGAGAGTGGGTCGATCCTGAGCCAGCCGGGCCATCGTCGTGACGAAGTTTGTCCCGTGTGGCCCATACAGCCACGCGGTGCGGATGACGAACCCTGAGTCGGGAAGGATGCTCCGGACAGCGACCTCGCCGACTCGCTTACTGCGCCCGTACGCGTTGATGGGTTCGATGGGCGCGTCCTCGCGGTACGGCTCGGTCGCGGTTCCGGAGAACACGTAGTCAGTCGACAGTTGGATCATCCGGGCGCCGACCCGGCCACAGGCTTCAGCCAGGTAGGTCGGTCCGGTCCCGTTGACAAGCGTCGCTTCGCCCTCTTGGGCCTCGGCATCATCGACCGCTGTCCACGCCGCGAGGTTCACGACGACGCCATGCGTACCGACGATCGACTCGACGGCGGCCGGATCGGTGACGTCGAGGTCAGCGTGGGTGCATGCGGTCACGGACTCGCCTCGGCCCCGAAGCGCACCCACCAAGTCGACGCCCAGCATGCCGGCCGCACCGGTCACGAGCCAGTCGGCCATCACACACCCCCTGTCGTCGTCCTGGCGCCGCCGAAACCGTTCGCCTCGGCTACCTGACCACACCCTAGAGAAGCGCGGACTCGCGGATAAACGCGGTGGTCGACTTCGATCTGGATCTCAGTGACTATGCCAACAAGCGACGGTTGGTGATCTGATAGTGGCCCATGGCACCGCCCGACTTCGCCGAACGCCTCAACGCGCTCCTCGAAGCGGGCACCGACCACGTCGCAATCCAGCTGCTCGGCAGCCCGGATACGTTGCCGTCGATGCTGACCAAACTGACAACCCGTAGGGCGACGCCGCGTGGGTGACACTCGACCAGATATCGTCTGACCATGCGACTGCTGGTCACCGGCGGCGCCGGGTTCATCGGCGCCAATTTTGTGCATGGCGCGGCGCGCGAGCACGCGGTGACCGTGCTCGACGCCCTGACCTATGCCGGCAGCCGCGAGTCGCTGGCCCCGGTCACAGACGACATCCTGCTGGTGCAGGGCGATGTGACCGACGCGGAGTTGGTGTCCAAGCTCGTCGCCGACGCCGACGCCGTGCTGCATTTCGCTGCCGAAACCCACGTCGACAATGCGCTAGACGATCCGGAGCCGTTTCTGCGCGCCAACGTGGTGGGCACGTTCACGGTGTTGGAGGCGGTGCGCGCGGCTGGGGTGCGCCTGCATCACGTGTCGACCGACGAGGTGTACGGCGACCTTACGCTGGACGCTTCCGCCCGGTTCACCGAGTCGACGCAGTACAATCCGTCGAGCCCGTATTCATCGACCAAGGCCGCCGCCGACTTGCTGGTGCGCGCGTGGGTGCGGTCCTACGGTGTGCGGGCAACGATTTCGAACTGCTCCAATAACTACGGGCCGTATCAGCATGTGGAGAAGTTCATCCCGCGTCAGATCACCAACGTGCTGACCGGGCGGCGGCCCAAGCTTTACGGCAACGGTGCGAACGTTCGTGACTGGATCCATGTCGACGACCACAACAGTGCGGTGTGGCGGATCCTGGCCGACGGTCAGATCGGGCGCACGTATCTCATTGGCGCAGAGGGAGAACGCGACAACCTGTCGGTGTTGCGGACAATCTTGCGGCTGATGGGCCGTGATCCCGACGACTTCGACCAGGTCACCGACCGCGCCGGGCATGACCTGCGGTATGCGATCGACCCGTCACCGCTGTACAACGAACTCGGCTGGGGCCCGAAGCACACCGACTTCGAGGAAGGCCTGCGTGCCACCATCGAGTGGTATCGCAACAACGAATCCTGGTGGCGCCCACTCAAAGACGCGGTCGAGGCCGGCTACCAGGAGCGTGGCCAGTGACGGCCCGCGAACTGGCCGTCCCCGGCGCATGGGAGATCACTCCGAAGGTGCACACCGACTCTCGTGGCCTGTTCTTCGAGTGGTTCACCGATTCGGCTTTCGCTGAATTCGCCGGGCATCGGTTGGATCTGCAGCAGGCCAACTGTTCGGTGTCGGCGGCGGGTGTGCTGCGCGGTGTGCACTTCGCGCAGCTGCCACCGAGCCAGGCCAAGTACGTGACGTGTCTGCACGGGTCGGTGTTCGACGTGGTCGTCGACATCCGGTCGGGTTCACCGACGTTCGGCAAGTGGGATGCGGTGGTGCTCGACGACCGCGACCGGCGATCCGTCTACCTCTCTGAGGGCCTGGGCCACGCTTTCCTTGCGCTGGAAGATGATTCGACGGTGATGTACCTGTGCTCGGCCGGATACAAACCCGGCCGCGAACACACCATCAACGCACTCGACCCAGCCATGGACATCGCCTGGCCGGCCGTCGACGTCGAACCGATTCTGTCGGACCGGGACCGCGAAGCACCCACCCTCGCGCAGGTGCAGGCTGCGGGCCTGCTGCCCACATGGGAGGAGACCCGAGTCTTCATCGAAGAGTTGCGACGCCAGTCGTAGACGACGCGCGATGGTGATCGCTCGAGTGATGGCCGAAGCGCCGCAGGCCGCCCTCGAAGCCACCAAGCGCTACCTGACGGACCTGCACCCAGCGCCCAGACTGCTGACAGATCGCGTTTAACGACGAAATCACGATCTGCCCGCAGCCTCGCGGAGACGCCGTGACCACCCCACTTGCGTGGTGCCCCGATGACTTACTAGGATATCCTAGTATTCAGCCATTCGGGCGAGAGACAGGCTCATGACCACACAGATTTCGCACTTCATCAACGGCCAGCACACGGCCGGACAGTCCAAGCGCACCGCCGACGTGATGAACCCCAGCACCGGCCAGGTGCAGGCCAAGGTACCGATGGCATCGTCGGCCGACGTCGACGCCGCGGTCGCAGGCGCGGCCGAGGCCCAGAAGGAGTGGGCGGCCTTCAACCCGCAGCGCCGGGCGCGCGTGATGATGCGCTTCATCGACCTGGTCAACCAGAACATCGACGAGCTCGCAGAGACGCTTTCACTCGAACACGGCAAGACCGTCGCGGATTCGAAAGGTGACATCCAGCGCGGCATCGAAGTGATCGAGTTCGCCGTCGGCATCCCGCACCTGCTCAAGGGCGAGTACACCGAGGGCGCCGGCACCGGCATCGACGTCTACTCGCTGCGCCAGCCGCTCGGCGTGGTCGCGGGCATCACCCCGTTCAACTTCCCCGCGATGATCCCGTTGTGGAAGGCGGGTCCCGCGCTGGCGTGCGGCAACGCGTTCATCCTCAAGCCAAGCGAGCGTGACCCCTCGGTGCCGGTCCGGCTGGCCGAGTTGTTCCTCCAGGCCGGCCTGCCGCCCGGCGTATTCCAGGTGGTGCACGGCGACAAGGAGGCCGTCGACGCCATCATCGAGCACCCCGAGATCAAGGCCATCGGCTTCGTCGGCAGCTCGGATATCGCGCAGTACATCTACTCGGGCGCGGCCGCACACGGCAAGCGCGCGCAGTGCTTCGGCGGCGCGAAGAACCACATGATCGTGATGCCCGACGCCGACCTCGACCAGGCCGTCGACGCGCTGATCGGCGCGGGCTACGGCAGCGCAGGCGAACGCTGCATGGCGATCAGCGTAGCCGTGCCGGTCGGCGAGCAGACGGCGGATCGCCTGCGCGCCAGGCTGATTGAACGAGTCAACAACCTGCGGGTGGGCCACAGCCTGGACCCGAAGGCCGACTACGGTCCGTTGGTCACCGAGGCCGCGCTGGCAAGGGTCAAGGACTACATCGACCAGGGTGTCGCGGCAGGCGCCGAGGCCGTCGTCGACGGCCGTGAGCGCACAAGCGACGACCTGCAGTTCGGCGACGCCAGCCTCGAAGGCGGCTACTTCATCGGCCCGACACTGTTCGACCACGTCACCCCCGACATGTCGATCTACACCGACGAGATCTTCGGCCCGGTGCTGTGCATGGTTCGCGCGAAGGACTACGAAGAGGCGCTGCGGCTGCCGTCAGAGCACGAATACGGAAACGGTGTAGCGGTTTTCACCCGCGACGGCGACACCGCACGCGACTTCGTGTCCCGGGTACAGGTCGGCATGGTTGGCGTGAACGTGCCGATCCCGGTGCCCGTCGCATACCACACCTTCGGCGGCTGGAAGCGGTCCGGCTTCGGCGACCTCAACCAGCACGGTCCGTCGTCGATCATCTTCTACACCAAGGTCAAGACGGTGACGCAGCGCTGGCCCGCGGGGAGCCACGGCGCCGAGTTCGTCATCCCGACCATGAAGTAAATGGACTACTTCGGGCTGGACGACGACGAACGCGTGATCGCCGAGACGGCGGCCGCGTTCGCCGAAAAGCGCCTCGCGCCATACGCATTGGAGTGGGACGAGCACCACCACTTCCCCACCGACGTATTGCGCGAGGCCGCCGAGCTCGGCATGGCGGCGATCTACTGCCGAGAGGACGCCGGCGGCAGCGAACTGCGCCGGCTGGATGCCGTGCGCATCTTCGAGCAGCTGGCCACCGCAGACCCCACCATCGCGGCGTTCCTGTCGATCCACAACATGTGCGCATGGATGGTCGACACCTACGGCACCGACGAACAACGCAAGTCCTGGGTGCCGCGGCTCGCGTCGATGGAAGCCATCGCCAGTTACTGCTTGACCGAGCCTGGCGCCGGGTCGGATGCCGGCGCCTTGCGCACCAAAGCCGTCCGCGAGGGCCCAGGAAAAAACCCAGACTACGTCATCGACGGCGTCAAGCAGTTCATCTCCGGCGCGGGAGTATCCGACGTCTACGTCGTGCTGGCCCGCACGGGCGGCGAGGGTCCCCGCGGCATATCGGCGTTCGTGATCGAAAAGGACACGCCGGGACTGAGTTTCGGTGGCGACGAGCAGAAGATGGGCTGGCACGCCCAGCCGACCGCGCAGGTCATCTTCGAAGGCGTTCGGGTGCCTGCCGACGCGATGCTCGGCGCCGCCGACGGTGAGGGCACCGGGTTCGGCATCGCGATGAACGGGCTCAACGGCGGCCGGATCAACATCGCGGCATGCTCGCTGGGCGGCGCGCAGGCCGCGTTCGACAAGGCGTCGGGGTATCTGGCCGACCGCCAGGCGTTCGGCGGCTCGTTGCTCGACGAGCCCACCATTCGCTTCACGCTCGCCGACATGGCCACGGCCCTGCAGTCGTCGCGAACTTTGTTGTGGCGCGCGGCAACCGCGCTCGACAACAACCACCCCGACAAGGTGGAGCTGTGCGCGATGGCCAAGCGCTACGTCACCGACACGTGCTTCGACGTGGCCGATCAGGCGCTGCAGTTGCACGGCGGCTACGGCTACCTGCGCGAGTACGGGCTGGAGAAGATCGTCCGCGACCTGCGGGTGCACCGCATCCTCGAGGGAACCAACGAAATCATGCGCGTCGTCATCGGTCGGTCCGAAGCCGCCCGGGCCCGCGCGTCGGCTTCCGCGGGCCGCGCCCGCAATTCGGCATAGGAGGACCAGTGACGACGATCGCGTTCTTGGGGTTGGGCCACATGGGTGGCCCGATGGCGGCCAACCTGCTTGCAGCCGGTCACACCGTGCGCGGCTTCGACCCGGTGCCCGCAGCGAAGGAGGTGGCCGCCAACAAGGGCGCACAGATCTTCGAGACCGGCGCCCAGGCTGCGGAAGAGGCCGACGTCGTGATCACGTCACTTCCCAACGGTGACATCGTCAAGGCGTGCTACGCGGAGGTGGTGCCTGCGGCGCGGCAAGGGACGCTGTTCATCGACACCTCGACCATCTCAGTCGACGACGCCCGGGAGATCCACGCGCAGGCCGTCGAACGAGGCCATGCCCAGCTCGACGCCCCTGTCTCCGGCGGTGTGAAGGGCGCGACCGCGGGCACGCTGGCGTTCATGGTCGGAGGCGAAGACGAAGCGGTCGAACGCGCGCGACCGGTGCTGGAGCCGTTGGCGGGCAAGATCATTCATTGCGGCGCCTCCGGCACCGGCCAGGCCGCCAAGCTCTGCAACAACATGGTGCTGGCGGTCCAGCAGATCGCGGTCGGCGAGGCGTTCGTGCTGACCGAGAAGCTGGGACTGTCCGCGCAGGCGCTC
>JAJKIB010000016.1 GCA_021154745.1 Mycobacterium sp. | reverse complement strand
TGAGGGTGACGTAGTTGCGGCCGGGTGCCGTGATCAGCACATCCGCGGCGACGATCTTCATGCCTTACATACAAGCTCTAGGAAGCAGGATCTGTCAACAGCGGGTGTATTCCAATAAACTGTCGCCATGACAACGCCGCGGCAGGGGTCGAACCGGGAACGCGTGTACGCCGAGCTGCGGCGACGCATCGTGACTCTAGATCTACCTCCCGGCGGCTCGCTGTCGGAGAACGAACTGGCCGCGCAGCTGTCGGTCAGCAGGACACCGGTCCGGGAAAGCCTGATTCTGCTCGCCGACGAGGGGCTGGTGCAGATCTTTCCCAAGCTCGGCTCCTTCGTCGCGCGGATCGACCCGGAGCGCGTGGCCGACGCGCAGTTCGTCCGTGAGGCCATCGAACTCGCCAACATCCCGACCGCGGTGGCACGGGCCGACGACGCGGCAATATCAGAGTTGCGCAAGTTGATCGCGAGGCAACGCGAAACGGCTGACGTGAATACCTTTTTCGAGCTCGACGAACAGTTCCACCGGTCGCTGCTCGCGGCCGGCGGTCACGGCAACGCGTGGCGCACTGTCGTAGCGGCCAAGGCGCATCTCGATCGGGCCCGGCGCCTCGGCATGACAAGTGAGAGCTCGATCCAGGCGCTGACCGACGAGCACGCTGCAGTCGTCGACGCGGTGGCCGAGGGCGACGGCGACAGGGCGACCAGCGCGCTGCGTAGTCACCTGCGCAAGGTCTTCACCGACATCGGCAAGATCCGCGAGCGGTCGCCCGAGCTGTTCTCCGACGGCAAGGACAGCCGGCCGACGCGCCGCGTCGTCGCCGTCTGGCAGTAGCTCCTCCGAAGTCACCCGCGGGCAATGCCTCCTTGTCGAAGTTGGGTGTTGACAAGGTCTGGCTCTCAGGGCTTGTATGTAAGTGAACCGGCTCACATCCAGACTTCTCACGAGCAAGGAACGCATCGATGATCAACAATGTGGACGCTCCGCCGCAGGGTCCTGTAGAGCGGACGACCCGCGACCTCACCAAGGCTGCGGTGTCGGGATGGCTTGGCACCGCGATGGAGTTCATGGACTTCCAGCTGTACTCGCTGGCGGCCGCCATCGTCTTCAACAAGATCTTCTTCCCCGACGTCAGCCCGGCCATCGGCTTGATCGCCGCAATGGCGACGTACGGCGTCGGTTACGTTGCGCGGTTGGCGGGCGCGATCTACTTCGGCCGCATGGGAGACCGGATCGGCCGCAAGAAGGTCCTGTTCATCACGATCGCGTTGATGGGCGCATCGACGACCTTGATCGGCGTGCTACCCACGTACGCGATGATCGGCATTCTGGCGCCGATCCTGCTCGTTGTGCTGCGGCTGATCCAGGGTTTCGGTGCGGGCGCCGAGATCGCGGGCGCCACCACGATGCTCGCCGAGTACGCGCCGGCGAAACGGCGTGGCCTGATCGCATCGTTGGTCTGCCTCGGCACCAACTCCGGGACGCTGGCGGCTTCGGCGTTGTGGGCCCTGCTCCTCGGGGTCCTCAGCGACGAACAACTGCTCAGCTGGGGATGGCGGCTGCCGTTCCTGCTCAGCTTCGTGCTGATGATCTTCGCGGTCTGGTTGCGCTTGAACCTCAAGGAAAGCCCGGTGTTCGAGGAACGGCCCGACGTCGTCGACGGGGTGGCACTCTCGCGCGAGGAGCTCGAAACCGTGGCCGCTGAGAAGCACGAGAGCGTCCTCGAGGCGGGGCTGAAGCAGCGCAAAGGCAAGGCCTTCCTCGTCGCGTTGGGCCTGCGGTTCGGTCAGGCCGGCAATTCCGGTCTGGTGCAGACCTTCCTGGTCGGCTACATCGCAACGACACTGATGATGAACAAGTCGGTGGCCACCGGCGCGATCATGTACGGGTCGCTGGTCGGCTTCGCGACCATCCCGATCGTCGGCTGGCTCGGCGACCGCTACGGCCGGCGCCCGGTGTACATCACGTTGACCACCCTGACGATCGTGCTGGCCTTCCCGCTCCTGCTGGGAATCACGAGTGGCAGCAACCTCACGATGGTGCTGTCGATGATAATCGCGCTCAATATCGGTGTGCTGGGCCTGTTCTCGCTGGAGAGCGTGACGATGGCCGAGCTGTTCGGCTCGCGCACCCGGTTCACCCAGCTGGCGCTAGCCAAGGAGATCGGCGGAATCCTCGCCACCGCAATCGGTCCCGTTGTCGCCGCGGGGTTGACGGCTGCGACCGGAAGCTGGTGGCCGATCGCCGCGATGCTGGTGGTGTACTCGGCAATCACGTTGGTGTCAGCGGTGGTTGCTCCCGAAACCCGTGGCCGGGACCTGGTCCAGCTCGAGGATGCGCTGTGAAAGCCGTTGTCGTACATGCCGCCAACGACCTGCGGGTCGATGACCTCCCCAACCCGGTTGCCCGGGAAGGGGAGGTTCTCGTCGCGATGGAGTGGGGTGGGATCTGCGGGTCCGACATCTCGTATTGGCGAAACGGCTCGTCGGGAACGGCGGTGCTCAAGCACCCGTTGGTCCTCGGCCACGAGGTGGCCGGCCACATCGCGGGTATCGGGCCGGGCGTCGGCGGCTTGTCCGTCGGCCAGCCGGTCACCGTCCATCCGGCGACCGCATCGGGCGGGTACTTCGGGTCGGCAGCGTCTGACCCACACACCGACGGTGGCTTCAGCGAGCTGAGAGTGGTTCGCGCCGAACAGATTCGGATGCTGCCGTCGAACGTCGATACCGAGCATGGTGCGCTTGCCGAGCCGCTGGCTGTTGCGATGCACGCGGTCAATCGCGCGCGGGATGTACGCGGCCGCAACGTCTTGGTGAATGGGGCCGGGCCGATCGGCTCGTTGGTGGTGGCCGCGGCGAAATATGCAGGCGCGGCGACGGTGACGGCAGCGGATGTCGCCGACGCCCCGCTGAAGATCGCCCAGGCGATGGGCGCCGACGACGTGATCAATGTCGGGGCAGGGCAGGAGCTTCCGTCAGACGTCGAGCTGGTTTTCGAAGCGTCGGGCGCGGGGGCGGCGCTCGGTGCGGTATTGCATGCGACGGCGCGGGGCGGCACGGTTGTTCAGGTGGGCAACCTGCCGGGTACGGCGGTGGCGGCGAGCCTCGGTGATTTGGTGACAAGGGAGATCACCTGGCTCGGCTCATACCGGTTCGTCGACGAGATCACCGACGCTGTCGCGGCGATGGGGAACGGGCTGGATGTGACGCCGTTGATCACGCACTGCTATCCAATAAACGAAGCGGCACAGGCGATTACCGTCGCGGCGGACCGCAACAGCGGCAGCGGAAAGGTGCTCCTGCAGCTCGGTGCTGGCTAACGATCGCAGCCGGTGGGACGATATACGTATCGGAAATAATCGTGAGCGCCGTGCCGTTTTTGCCGCTGTGCGGCAAGCAGCTTTCTTTGGTAGCGGCAGGGCAGCCAGCTGATAAAGGAGTTCACGATGACTCTTAAGAGGATCGCAGCTGTCGCAGGCGCGCTCGGATTGGCATCGATCGGCATCGGCGCAGGCCAGGCACAAGCTGATGACTGGTGCTGGTGGGGCTGGTGCGGTTCGTTGCCGCCGCCCGGGCAGTTCGTGCCGTCACCTGGACACATTGGCCAATGGACTGGTGTACCGCCAGGTCACTGGGATCAGCCCTGGAAGTGGTGGAGGTAGCCACCTAACGCAATGGCCGTCTCGCTCATGGCGAGGCGGCCATTTGTCATATGAAGCTAAAGCTAGGGAAACACCCGATTCCTCGGCGCGTGCCGTAGCCCAAGCTTGGTGTGTGGCCGGGCCCCGTACGGGGGATGGGGGCCTGGTTTCACATTCACAACTTCCGTTTCATATGCCTCAATTGTCGCAAAACCTAAGGCCGCCTTGCCCTCATACGTCAGAACGGCGGCGGTGGCAATGGAATCGACGGCGGTGGCGGCAGCTGTGGCGCCGGCGGTAACGGCACCTCAGGCGGGGGTGGCAGCTGCGGAGCGGGCAGTCCGAGCGGAATTGCCGGCAGGCCCAACGAAACGCCGACGGGAACCGTCACCTGGACGGGCGGCGGAATGTCGAGCGGCGGGGGCGGCGGCACGTCGAACGGAGCCGGTGGCAGATCGAGCCCATTCAATGGCCACGGCAACCCGTTGTCATGAACGGGTTCAGCCTGCTGCTCGTCCTCCTGGTCCTCAGCGTCCGGAGTGGCCAGATCGGTAGCTGCCGCTTGTTCAGCGGGCAGTTGAGGGTCGGCAGGATCGGCGCCTGCCACGCCGGGGCCGAGCAGCAGCGCGCTCAGGCTCACCGCGCCTCCGACTGTTGCTCCGGCCACAATGAGCCTCAAATTCAAGATCACTCCTAGCGTCGACTGTGAACACAATAGGTGCGAACGCCCCGAATTTCGCTGCGAGCGGAGTGATTTCGAGCCTGGTGCCGGCGGGCGCCGTCGCCGAGGCAGTCACGAGCAATGTCGGCTGGCTCTCTGCAATAGGCTAGACCTTTGGACGCCACCGCAGGAACGCAAGACGGCAAAGTCGATCGGGCTTAGCGAAGATCTTATTGACAGCAGCTCGGGTCGAGAACCGTGCACAAGGCTATGAGCGCGTCGCGCTGCGGCCGGTGGTAGACGTTCATCCCGCGCCGCTCGGATTCGACCAAGCCCGCCCGGCGAAGCTGAGTCAAGTGATGGCTGACCGTCGATTCGGTCAGGCCCACCGCTGTCGCCAGGTCGCAACTACACACTTCGCCGTCGGCCGAACTGAACAGAAGTGACACCAGCTTGACCCGCGCAGGGTCCGCTAACGCCTTGAGCCGCAACGCAATTTCCAGCGCAGCGTCGTCATCTACCGGACCGGCCGCGACGGGTGCGCAGCAGACCGGGGCGGAGATGTCGACCATCGGCAACGTCTTCGGCATGCCTTGATCCTGCCAGAGGGATTGACATATATCAAAGAGGTGGCATCATCAGTCGCATTGAAGTTCGATATATGTCACACAGGTATGGAGGTCATCATGTCACGCGTCCAACTGGCCCTCAACGTCGACAACCTCGACGAGGCCGTCACGTTCTACTCCAAGCTGTTCAACGCCGAACCGGCCAAGCTCAAAGAGGGCTACGCCAATTTCGCCATCGCCGAGCCGCCGCTCAAGCTGGTCCTGATCGAGAATCCCGGCCACGGCGGATCCCTCAACCATCTCGGCGTCGAAGTCGAATCGAGCGAGAAGGTGCATGCCGAAATCGGCCGGCTCGCCGGTCAAGGCATGTTCACCGAGGAGGAGATCGGCACCACCTGTTGCTTCGCCAAACAAGACAAGGTCTGGGTCACCGGCCCAGCCGGCGAAAAGTGGGAGGTCTACACCGTCCTCTCCGACTCCGACACCTTCGGCAACAGCCCGCAGCATCGCGACCCACAAGCCGAAGGCGATCCGTGCTGCGGTGCGACCGCACGAGACGGTGAACCGGCGAGCACGGCCGCCGCTTGCTGCTGAGCGTGAACCTCAGGATCAGCATGGTCTGGCGTCAGCTGCTCGCCGAATTTATCGGAACCGCTCTGCTGGTGACGGTCGTGGTCGGATCAGGCATCGCCGCCGCGCAACTGTCATCCAGCGATGTTGGGTTGCAGCTGCTCGAAAACTCGATCGCAACAGCGTTCGGCCTGGCCGTGCTGATCCTGCTGTTCGGGCCGGTTTCCGGTGCCCACTTCAATCCGGTGGTATCGGTAGCCGACTGGCTTTTGGGTCGGCGTGCAAATTCCGGCCTCAGCGGCGGCTCAGTCGCAGCATATGCCGCTTCCCAAATCGCCGGCGGAATCGTCGGCGCGGTTCTCGCCAATGTCATGTTCGACCGTGCGGCGCTGGAAGTCTCGACGAAGGACCGAATTTCGCCGGGCCATCTCGTCGGTGAAGTGGTGGCCACCGCCGGACTGATCGCGTTGATTTTCGCCCTCGCCCGAACGGGCCGAGCCGCCTCGTCGGCGGC
>JAJKIB010000015.1 GCA_021154745.1 Mycobacterium sp. | reverse complement strand
CGTCAGCTTTCTGGCGGGCACGGTGCTTGGCGGCCGGCTGGCGCGGCACATCGACACCGAGGTGCGGCTCTGGCTCACCGTGGCGTTAGGGGTGGAAGTCGGTGTGTTGGCCGCACTTTCGGTCCTCGCGGGTACGGGCGTGTTGAACTACCACGACAACACCAAACTGTTTCTGATCACCGGGCTGGCGATCACGTTCGGCAGCCAGAACGCCACCGCCCGCCAGTTCGGTATTCAGGAGCTTTCCACCACGGTGCTGACGTCGACGATCGTGGGGCTGGGCTTCGACAGCAGGCTGGCGGGCGGCAGCGGGCACCGCGAGAAGCTGCGCTACAGCGTGGTCGTGACGATGTGCGCGGGAGCGGTGGTGGGCGCGACCCTGACGCGGTTCACCGTCGCACCTGTGATCGGGCTTGCCGCTGGAGTCGTGGCAGTTGCCACCGCGATCTTCCGCTTCGGCCCGCAGAGACAGCTCGCGGCCGCGGGCTAGTCTCGTTGTATGCCATCAGTACTCGTCACCGGCGCAGCGCGAGGTATCGGAAAGGCGATCGTCGGGCACCTGGCCTCTCGCGGCTGGGACGTGATCGCCGGGGTCCGCAGCGATCAGGACGCCGAGTCAGTCTCCGTTCTGAATCCGCCGCGTATCTCGCCGGTCATCCTGGATGTCACCAATGCCGCGCATATCGATGCGTTGCCTATGTCGCTGCCCGCCCGGCTGGACGCGATCGTGAACAACGCCGGAATCGTCGTCAGCGGTCCGATGGAGGCTGTGACATCCGACGAGTGGCGAAAGCAATTGGAAATCAATGTGATCGGCCAGCTCGCAGTGACGCAGGAGGTGTTGCCGCGGCTGCGTGAGTCGCGCGGCCGGATCGTGTTCATCTCCAGCGTCAACGGCAAGCTGTCGATGCCGCTGATCGGCGCGTACGCGGCGAGCAAATTCGCGCTGGAGGCCGCCGCGGACGCGCTGCGAATGGAGCTGAGTCCGTGGCACATCCCGGTAGTCCTCGTCGAGCCCGCGCAGACCGACACCGATATGTGGCGCACCGCTGACAACATGGTCCAGGAGGTCGAGGCTGCGCTCACCCCGGAGCACCGTGCGCTGTACGCCAGACACATCGCCGGCATGAAGAAGATGATCCCGATGTCGCAGAGGATCGCCGTTCCGACCGAAAAGGTGTCCGCCGTCGTCGAGGAGGCACTGACCGCCCGCAGGCCGCGCGCCCGTTACGTCGTCGGCGTTGGTCCTAAACTGCAGCTGGCCTTGATGACGAACTTGCCGACCGCGGTGCGCGACCGGGTGCTGCGGCGCGTATCCGGTCAGCCGTAGTGTTCGTCAAGCGCAGCGCCGCGGCACCGCGAGGCTTCTTCGCCTGCGAAGCCGCCGGGCTGCAATGGCTTTCGGACGCCGACGGCGGCGTACCGTGCGCGCGAGTGGTCGCGTACGACGACACCAGCCTCACATTGGAACTATTGGAGTCCGCCGCGCCGACACGGGCGGCCGCACATGACTTTGGCCACCGACTGGCCCGCACCCACGACGCCGGGGCCGACGCGTTCGGCGCCCCACCTCACGGCTGGACAGGACCGGGCTACTTCGGGCCGCTACAGCGGCCACTGCCGATGTCGTACTCGGCCAGCGACCGGTGGGGCAGCTTCTACGCTCACGAGCGGCTGGCACCGATGGCCGACCGCGCGGCGGCACGCCTGGATGCATCAACTCGAGACGCCGTCGACGCGGTCATGGGGCGTTGTGAGGCAGGCGATTTCGACGACGACGATCCGCCAGCCCGGCTGCACGGCGATCTGTGGAGCGGAAACCTGATGTGGACGCCGGCCGGGGCGGTGCTGATCGACCCGGCGGCATACGGCGGTCATCGCGAAACGGACCTGGCGATGCTGGCGCTGTTCGGCTGCCCGCACCTCGACGCGGTGATCGAGGGATACCAGACGCACCGTCGGTTGCAGGACGGCTGGCAGGACCGTGTCGGCCTGCACCAGCTTTATCCGCTGTTGGCGCACGTGGCGCTTTTCGGCGGCGGGTACGCCAGGCAGACGTCAGCCGCCGCATCGAGCGCGTTGCGGGTTGACAAGCGGTCAGCGATTGAGTGAACCCTCGGCCAGCGCCGCGACGACCGGTGCCAGGGCTCGGGCGTATTCGACGGTGACGTGGTTGTCGTCGCGGTAAACGAGGTTGTTGCCGACGATCATCGGGCAGCGGTCGGTAGTGCAGAACATCGGTGTGATGTCCGCGTAGCGGCCACCCGCCGTCGCCGTCGCGGCTGCCTCGGCCGCGATGCCTGCGTCGTTGACCGCCACCCGGTGCGGCTGGCCGCAGGCCGTCGCATCGTCCAGGTGATCTGAAAGGCACACGGGGACAGTGGAATGCGGGTCGGGAATCGGGCCGAGGACCAAGACGCGGGCACCCATGCTGTGAAGCCGCGCCACCACCTCGCCCAGGCTGTCAATCCATGCCTTGTCGTAGGAAGTGAATCCGAAGTCGGCGCCGTAGCGCCGAGACATACTCAGCACAACCAGCTGCGGGCGTTCGGTTTGCAGACGGTTGAGTATGTCGGCACGCCACTGCTCGCATTCGGTGTACTCGCGACCCAAGTACGGACTCGTGATCGGAAGATCCTGTAACGGGCAGGTCACCTTGCCGAGGATCTCGAGCCGCCAGTGCCGCTGGGCGGCAACGTCTTCAAACGCTGGACTCCACATTGCGGCGTGCGAATCGCCCACCAGGGCCACAGTCGTTGGCGAGGAGGTATCGCCCGAAGCGCACTCGGATTGGCCAACGTCACGCCAGGAGCGCACGCAGCCGTTGAGAAACACCTCCGGCTTGTCGCCGGCCGCGTCTGAAAGCGAAGGGGATAGATTCGACGGAATGGCCTGTAGCGCAACCGATTCGGCGACGGCCGATTGCACTTGCGATACCGCTTGCTGCACGGCGGTGTCGTACGGGTCTTCGGTCTTGCTCGCCGATACGGCCGGCGTGGCGACGGTCACGGCGTCGGCCACTGAGCCGTGTCCCGTCGGGAGCGGCCGCAGGGCGAGCAGGGAAATCGCGGCGACAACCGCGACGGCGGTGAGGGCGCCACCGAGAGCGAGGCTCAGTGAGGAAGAGCGCCGTAGCCCTACGGCGAATCGAGAAGGCTTCTCGATGAGCACCAGGGTGAGCGCGGCGAGGCCGGCCGAAAGCGCCGCGGCGGCCAGTCGCTCACCCAGTCCGAGAGGGTGGCCCAGGACTGAAGGCGCGAGAATCAGCACCGGCCAGTGCCACAGGTACCAGGAGTAGGACACCCGGCCGATCGCCTGCACGTGCGACAGCGACAACCATCTGTTGACCCCTTCCGTCGTTGTGGCACAACCGGATCCGATGATCAGCGCCGTGCCCAACACGGGCAGGAGCGCCGCGGTGCCGGGATAGGCCGTCGTCGGGCCGAGCAGGGTGCAGCCAAGGAGGATCAGTGTCATCCCTACACCTGAGGTGATCACCGCCGCCGGCGCAGGCACGCGCCGCCATGTGGTGGCCGCGAATGCCGTGAGGCCACCGACCGCCAGTTCCCATGCGCGGCTGGGCAGCGAGAAGAACGCCCACGGCGGCGACGTATGAGTCCAGCTCAACGACAGCGCGTACGACGTCACCGCCACGAACGTCAGCACGATCACAAATGGCGCCACCGACTGCGACCCCGCAGGGCGTTGCCGACGGATCAGCCATGCGCAGCCGATGATGAGCGCCGGCCACAGAAGGTAGAACTGTTCCTCCACACCGAGCGACCAGTAGTGCTGGAACGGTGACGGCGGTGTACCCGCGGCCAGATAGTCGGCGCCCTCCACGGCGAATCGGTAATTGCCGACGTAGAGCGCGCTGGCGATGGCATCGTCGAGAGCACCGTGGACTTCGAGAGCAGGAAGCAGGACGGCCGACGCTATGGCCGTCACCACCAGCACTGTGCAACCGGCTGGCAGCAACCGGCGTGCCCTTGCCCCGTAGAACGCGGCCAGCCGCACGGTCCCGCTGTGGGCGGCTTCGCGCCACAGCAACCCGGTGATGAGAAAACCGGAGATGACGAAGAAGATGTCCACGCCGACGAACCCGCCGCTGATTCCCGGTACACCGGCGTGAAAGAGAACCACCGTTACAATCGCCAGCGCGCGCAGGCCTTGAATGTCGGGACGGAAGTCGCCCCGCTGCTGCTGTGACGCGGACTCCTGTTTGGCGCGCCTTGCGTGGTCGGCGCCGGTAGGGCGACGACGCGTCCGCGTGATAAGGCCGGTGAATACCACTTGGCGAGCGATCCTCTCACACGATCGGCTCGAGTCGTGTGAGCGATTGGCCCTTTCCAGGGTTTACGTGGTCAGAAACGATGCGAGCCAGCTCAGGTCCGGTGCCATGAGCTGTTTCCAGAGGGTCACGTTGTGCCCGCCCGGCCAGAATCCCCCGGCGACTGGTCTGCGCAAGGAAGCGATGAATTGCCGGGCGGTGCCGGCGAACCTGTCGGTGGTGCCGCAGTCCACCCGGATCGGGATGGCCGACAGCACGGGAAGCCCGAAGATGTTGTTGCTGGCCCAGTCGTCGTAGCTGTCGAACGCGCCCGACTCGACGTCGGCGTAGGACATCCACAGAGCGGGGCTCACCGTGCAGATCGCGGCCGTGCGGGCAGGACCGAGAAGTGCGCCGAGCCGCAGTGCCCCGTATCCACCCATCGACCAGCCCAGTAGGGCGACGCGGGAGGTGTCGACACCGTGGCTGGACAGGATGGGCAACAGCTCGTTGAGGACCATCGCCCCGGCATCGGCACCAGATGCCCGACGGTGCCAGTAATCGTTGGCTCCGCCGTCTACGCTGACGACTGCGAACGGTGGCCAGCCGAGCTTCATCGTCTGCGCCAAGGCGTCCTCGACGCCCATATCTATCACGCCCGCCGCGTTGCCGTTTCTGCCGTGCAGGGCGATCACCGGCCGCAACCTCTGCTTGGCATCGGGCGGTCGGGCGATGGTCCAGGTGGTCGGCGCACCGCCGCGGGCGGCCGAGGAGAACGACCCGGTGAGAAAGGTCGTCGCTCGTGTTGGCGGCGCGGGTTCGGCCGTAGCGACACTACAGCCCATCGCTGTGTTCAGACCGCTACCTGCTGCGACACCAACCACTGCCGCAGCGGCGAGGCGCAGCAGGTCGCGCCGGCTGTGCGGCATCAGTTGAACGCGAGCCAGGCCGGCAGCGCGCGTTCGCGGGAGTCGCACAGCACCTGCCGGGTGTCGCAGTTTCCGTCCGGCACGCCGGCGCCCGCCCACATGCCGCCGGTATCACGGCGCAGCACGATCGCCGACGATCCGCCGCCGTCGAGCAGCACAGCGGTATCGCTGCCGAGGCCACGGAAGAGATCCTGCATCTGGTCCGGCGTATAACTGCCGCCTTGGAAGACGTACATCTCGTCCTTGT
>JAJKIB010000014.1 GCA_021154745.1 Mycobacterium sp. | reverse complement strand
GACGACCCGCAGGTGAACGAGGAATGGAACTGCGACAAGGGCCGCTGGGCGTTCACCTACACCACAGTCGGTGACCGCATCACCACCCCGCTCGTTCGCGACGACGACGGCAAGCTCCGGCCTGCGTCATGGTCAGAAGCACTCAGCATTGCGGGGGCGGGGCTGGCGGCCGCGAACGGCAGCGCCGGAGTCCTTGTCGGCGGGCGCAGCACCGTGGAGGACGCCTACGCCTACTCGAAGTTCGCACGGATAGTGCTGGGCACCAACGACATCGATTTCCGCGCACGGGCACACAGTGACGAGGAGACCGCGTTCCTGGCCGCGCACATCGCGGGCCAGCCGATGGCGGTCACCTACGCCGACCTGGACAGCGCCCCCGCGGTTCTGCTGGTGGGTTTCGAGCCAGAAGAAGAATCGCCGATCGTGTACCTGCGGCTGCGCAAGGCGGCCCGCAAGAACGCACTGCAGGTGTCCTCTATCGCGCCGTTCGCGACGCACGGGCTGACAAAGATGGCCGGCAAGCTCATCGAGTGCGTCCCCGGCGCGGAGGCCACCGCGCTCGACAACCTCGCCGACGACGCACAGCTGAAACTCCCTGGCGCGGTCATCCTGGCCGGCGAACGACTTGCCGGCTCGCCCGGAGCATTCTCGGCCGCAAGCAGACTGGCTGCGGCCACCGGTGCCCGGCTGGCGTGGGTGCCGCGGCGTGCCGGCGAACGCGGTGCCCTGGAAGCCGGTGCGCTGCCCGGCCTGCTGCCCGGCGGTCGCCCGATCGGCGAAGCGTCGGCCCGCGAGCAGGCCGCCGCCGCATGGAACGTGAACGAGCTGCCCACCGCCGACGGCCGTGACACCACAGCCATTCTGGCCGCTGCACGCGACGGTGAACTCGGCGCGCTGCTGATCGGTGGCGTCGAGCTCGCCGACCTGCCCGACCCCGACGCCGCGCTCAAGGCCGTCGACGCCGCGCCGTTCGTGGTCAGCCTGGAGTTGCGGGAGAGCGCGGTGACGGCGCTGGCAGACGTCGTGTTCCCGGTGGCGCCGGTAGTGGAGAAAGCCGGTTCATTCATCAACTGGGAAGGGCGGATTCGGCCGTTCGAGCCGTCCCTGCAGACCAACTTCTACCCCGACCTGCGGGTGCTGAACTTCCTCGCCGACGAGATCGGCGTCGACCTCGCCCTGCCGACAGCGTTGGCCGCAGGCGAAGAAATGGCTCGCCTCGGGCTGTGGGCCGGTACGCGCCCCGACGCTCCACAGGTGTCGCCCGAGCGGCAGACACCGCCCGGCGCGGGTAAGGCGGTGCTTGCCAGTTGGCGCATGCTGCTCGATGCCGGGCGGCTGCAGGACGGCGAGCCCCATCTCGCCGGAACGGCGCTGCCGCCGGTCGCGCGGCTGTCGGCGGGCACTGCGGGCGGAATCGGCATTGCCGATGGCGATTTGGTCACGGTCAGCAGCGATCGGGGCGCTATCACTTTGCCGCTTGCCGTCACCCAGATGGCAGACGGCGTGGTGTGGTTGCCGCTGAACTCCGTCGGCTCCGGCGTACACCAACAGCTCGGCGTGACCACCGGTGCCGTCGTATCGATCGGGCGGGCAGAGCAGTGACGTATCCCGATCCGACGCTGTTCGGCCACGACCCGTGGTGGCTGATTCTCGCCAAGGCACTCGGGATCTTCGTGTTCCTCCTGCTGACAGTGCTCGTGGCGATCCTGGCCGAGCGCAAGATCCTCGGGTGGATGCAGATGCGCCCCGGCCCCAACCGGGTCGGCCCGTGGGGCCTGTTGCAGTCGCTGGCAGACGGCATCAAGCTGGCCCTCAAGGAAGCGATCATCCCGGCCGGGGTCGACAAGTTCGTCTACCTTGTGGCCCCGGTCATTTCGGTCATTCCCGCGTTCCTGGCGTTCGCCGTCATCCCGATGGGCGGCGAGGTGTCGGTGTTCGGGCACCGAACCGCGTTGCAGTTGACCGACATGCCCGTCGCGGTGCTCTACATCCTTGCGGTCACATCGATCGGCGTATACGGCATCGTGCTTGCCGGCTGGGCGTCCGGGTCCACCTACCCTCTGCTGGGCGGGCTGCGCTCGAGCGCACAGGTGATCTCGTACGAGATCGCAATGGCGCTGTCGTTCGCGGCGGTCTTCATCTACGCAGGCACCATGTCGACCTCGGGCATCGTCGCCGCCCAGCAGGGCACCTGGTACGTCTTCCTGCTGTTGCCGTCCTTCTTGGTGTATCTGACTGCGATGGTCGGCGAAACCAACCGCGCGCCGTTCGATCTGCCTGAGGCCGAGGGGGAGCTCGTCGGCGGATTCCACACCGAGTACTCGTCACTGAAGTTTGCGATGTTCATGCTCGCCGAGTACGTCAACATGACCACGGTTTCGGCGCTGGCCTCCACATTGTTCCTCGGCGGCTGGCACGCCCCGTGGCCGATCAACATGTGGGACGGCGCCAACACAGGCTGGTGGGCGCTGATCTGGTTCATCGCCAAGGTGTGGACGTTCCTGTTCTTCTTCATGTGGCTGCGCGCGACACTGCCCCGGCTGCGCTACGACCAGTTCATGGGGCTGGGCTGGAAGGTCCTCATCCCGGTGTCGCTGGTGTGGATCATGATCGTCGCGATCACCCACAGCCTGCGCACCCACGGCTACGGCGCGGCGGCGACCGGATTGATCACGGCAGGCATTGTGGTGGCCTTGATCCTGCTGTTCGCGCTGTGGCGGGCGTTGCGAGCCAGGACTATTCGAAATCTCCCGCAACCAGTCGGCGGTGAGGGCGGCTTCCCCGTGCCGCCGCTGCCCGGCCAGCGGACTACCCCAACGAAGGAGCGAGCAGATGCCTAAGTTCCTCGACGCGATCAAGGGTTTCCGTGTCACGTTCGGCACGATGTTCAAGAAGCAGATCACCGAGCAGTACCCGGAGAAGCCCGGACCGGTCGCACCCCGCTATCACGGCCGCCATCAGCTCAACCGGTATCCGGATGGGCTGGAGAAATGCATCGGCTGCGAGTTGTGCGCCTGGGCCTGCCCGGCGGACGCCATCTACGTCGAAGGCGCGGACAACACTGCCGAGGAACGGTATTCGCCCGGCGAACGCTTCGGGCAGGTCTACCAGATCAACTATCTGCGCTGCATCGGCTGCGGGTTGTGCATCGAGGCCTGCCCCACCCGCGCACTGACGATGACCAACGAGTACGAGATGGCCGACGACAACCGCGCCGACCTGATCTGGGGCAAGGACAAGCTGCTCGCACCACTGCAGCCAGGGATGGAGCCTCCGCCGCATGCGATGGCGCCCGGTAGCACGGATGACGACTACTACCTCGGGAAGATCAAACCCATCACCCAGGATGCGCGGTGAGGATCGACTACCTCGCCGCGCTCAGCGCCGATACGGCGGGGCACACCTCGACGTCCGAGGCGGTGATGTTCTGGGTGCTCGCGGTCGTGGCGGTGGTCGGGGCAATCGGTGTGGTGGCCGCGCCGAAGGCGGTCTACTCAGCGATGTCCCTGGCCAGCACGATGATCGCGCTGGCGGTGCTCTACATCGCGCAGGACGCACTGTTCCTGGGCATCGTGCAGGTGGTGGTCTACACCGGCGCGGTGATGATGCTGTTCCTGTTCGTGGTGATGCTGATCGGCGTCGACCTGTCCGAATCGCTGGTGGAAACCATTCGCGGACAACGCATCGCGGCGATCGTGACCGGTGTCGGCTTCGGGGTTCTGCTCATCGCCGGGATCGGGAACGTATCGGTGGCCGGGTTCACCGGCCTCGGGCAGGCCAACGCGGGCGGCAACGTCCAGGGGCTGGCGGCGCTGATATTCACCAAGTACCTGTGGGCGTTCGAGCTCACCGGCGCGCTGCTCATCACGGCCGCCCTGGGCGCCATGGTGCTGGCCCACCGCGAACGATTCGAACGCCGCAAGACCCAGCGCGAGCTCGCCGCCGAGCGGTTCCAGCCCGGCGGCCATCCCGGGACATTGCCCAACCCCGGTGTGTACGCACGGCACAACGCCGTCGACGTGCCGGCACGGCTGCCAGACGGAAGGGGTTCGGAACTGTCGGTGAGTGCGATCCTGCAGAGACGCCCAGTCGCTGAGACCAACGGCAGAGGTGAGGACTGATGAATCCTGACAATTACCTCTATTTGTCGGCGTTGTTGTTCACGATCGGCGCGGCGGGAGTGCTGTTGCGCCGCAACGCCATTGTCATGTTCATGTGCGTGGAGTTGATGCTGAATGCGGCTAATCTGGCGTTCGTAGCGTTCTCCCGCATGCACGGCCATCTGGACGGTCAAGTGGTGGCGTTTTTCACCATGGTGGTCGCCGCGTGTGAGGTGGTGGTCGGCCTGGCGATCATCATGACGGTCTTCCGAACCCGCCGCTCGGCCTCGGTCGACGAAGCCAGTCTGCTGAAAAACTAAGGCTGCCATGACAACTCTGGTGTGGCTGGTGATCGCCCTCCCGCTGGCCGGAGCGGCGATCCTGCTGCTCGCGGGCCGACGATCCGATGGCTGGGGTCACCTGCTGGGCTGCCTGGCAGCGCTCGCGTCGTTCGCCGCAGGCGTCGTGCTGTTCGTCGACATGCTCGGCCGTCACGCAGAAGACCGGATAGTTCATCAGGCGCTGTTCTCGTGGGTGCCGGTTGGCGGCCTGCACGTGGACTTCGGCCTGCAACTGGACGCGCTGTCGATGTGTTTCGTGCTGCTGATCACCGGCGTCGGCTCACTGATCCACATCTATTCGATCGGCTACATGGCCGAAGATCCGGGTCGCAGGCGGTTTTTCGCCTACCTCAACCTGTTTCTGGCGGCCATGCTGCTGTTGGTGCTGGCCGACAACTACCTCGGCCTGTACGTCGGGTGGGAAGGCGTGGGTCTGGCGTCGTACCTGCTGATCGGGTTCTGGGCGCACAAGCCGTCGGCCGCCACCGCAGCCAAGAAGGCGTTTGTGGTCAACCGCGTCGGCGACATGGGCCTGGCCATCGCGCTGATGGTGATGTTCGCCTACATCGGATCCATCTCCTTCGCCGGTGTGTTCTCGGCCGCACCCAAACTCGGTGAAGGCACACTCACCGCGATCGGGCTGCTGCTGTTGTTGGCCGCGTGCGGCAAGTCGGCGCAGGTGCCGCTGCAGTCCTGGCTGGGCGACGCGATGGAGGGCCCCACCCCGGTGTCCGCCCTCATCCACGCCGCCACCATGGTCACCGCGGGCGTGTACCTGATCGTGCGCTCGGGTCCGGTGTTCGACCTCGCGCCGAACGCACAGCTGGGAGTGGTCATCGTCGGCGCTGTGACCCTGCTGTTCGGCGCGATCGTGGGCTGCGCCAAGGACGACATCAAGAAAGCGCTTGCGGCTTCGACCATGAGCCAGATCGGCTACATGGTGCTGGCCGCCGGGCTGGGCCCGGCCGGATACGCGTTCGCGATCATGCACCTGCTCACCCACGGCTTCTTCAAAGCGGGTCTGTTCCTGGGCGCGGGGTCGGTCATGCATGCGATGAACGACGAGGTGAACATGCGCCGCTACGGCGGGCTGCGCAAAGCGCTGCCGATCACCTTCGTGACGTTCGGCCTCGGATACCTCGCGATCATCGGCGTGCCGCCGCTGGCCGGGTTCTTCTCCAAGGATGCCATCATCGAGGCCGCCCTTGGCGACGGCGGACCCCGCGGCCTCGTCCTGGGCGGGGCCGCGCTGCTGGGCGCTGGCATCACCGCGTTCTACATGACGCGGGTGATGCTGATGACGTTCTTCGGGGAAAAGCGCTGGGCTTCCGAGGCGAGCGAAGCGACGGGAAACAGACCGGTTGTGCATCCGCATGAGGCGCCCGCGGTGATGACCTGGCCGATGATTCTGTTGGCCGTCGGCTCGGTGGCCTCCGGTGGCTTCTTCGCCATCGGCGGCACCCTGCAGGACTGGCTCGAACCGGTCGTCGGAGCTCACGAAGCCGCACACGCGACCCCGGTATGGGTGGCCACCACCGTGATCCTCGTCGTGGTCGCCGCCGGCATCGCGATCGCCTACCGCATGTACGGCACACGTGACGTCCCAGAAGAAGTGCCCGCCGGCTCCGCACTCACCATGGCGGCGCGGCAGGATCTCTACGGCGACGCATTCAACGAGCGGGCATTCATGCGGCCCGGACAGCTCCTCACCAACGGTCTCGTCGAAATCGACGACGACGCGGTGGACGGCGCCGCCAACGGGCTGGCCACGCTCGTCGGCCGCATCTCGGACGGATTCCGGCAGCTGCAAACCGGTTTCGCCCGCTCGTATGCCCTCTCGATGTTGGCCGGAGCGGCCCTCGTGGTCGCCGCGATCCTGGCGGTGCAGCTGTGGTGACCTCCCTTCCGTGGCTCACGATCCTGTGGGCGATCCCAATGGCCGGCGCGGCACTGGTCATGCTGCTGCCCGCGGCGCGACGCGCCGTGGCCAAATGGCTCGCGCTGTTCGTTTCGATCGCCGTCCTCGCGGTGACAGTGGTGGTCGCGGTAGGATTCAAGCCCGGCGGCGGCCAGTATCAGTTCGTCGAATCCCACACGTGGATCCCGTCATTCGGCACCGGCTACATCCTCGGCGTCGATGGCATCGCGCTCGCCCTGGTTGTGCTGACGGCCGTGCTTGTGCCACTGCTGATCATCGCGGGCTGGAACGACGCCCGCGACCAGATCAGCTGGGGCGGCCGGTCGGTGCACACGTACTTCGCGCTGACGCTGGCGGTCGAGGGCATGGTGCTGATGTCGCTGGTCTCGCTGGACGTGCTGCTGTTCTACGTGTTCTTCGAGGCCATGCTCATCCCGATGTACTTCCTGATCGGGGGTTTTGGGGAGAACAGGGCTCAGTCTTCAAAGGCGGCGGTGAAGTTCCTGCTGTACAACCTGTTTGGCGGCTTGATCATGCTCGCCGCGGTGATCGGCCTGTACGTGGTGACCGCGCAGAGCGACGCGTTCGCGGCGGGCACCTTCGACTTCCGCCAGATCGTCGCGGCGGTGTCCAGCGGTCAGTTCGTCCTCAGCCCGGCAGTGATGAACCTGTTGTTCGGCGGGTTCATGTTCGCGTTCGCGGTCAAGGCGCCGCTGTGGCCGTTCCACCGGTGGCTGCCCGACGCCGCTGTCGAGGCCACCCCGGCCAGCGCCGTGCTGATGATGGCCGTCATGGACAAGGTCGGCACGTTCGGCATGCTGCGCTACTGCCTGCAGCTGTTCCCGGACGCCTCAATGTATTTCAGGCCGCTGATCATCACGCTGGCGGTGATCGGCATCGTCTACGGCGCGATCCTCGCGATCGGCCAGGTCGACGTGATGCGGCTGATCGCCTACACGTCCATATCCCACTTCGGGTTCATCATCCTCGGCATCTTCGTGATGACCAGCCAAGGCCAATCCGGGTCGACGCTCTACATGGTCAACCACGGCATATCCACCGCGGCACTGTTCCTGATCGCCGGATTCCTGGTGTCGCGCAGGGGCACCCGCCTGATCAACGCCTACGGCGGCGTGCAGAAGGTCGCGCCCGTGCTGGCCGGCACCTTCCTGGTCGCCGGCCTCGCGACGTTGTCGCTACCCGGCCTCGCGCCGTTCATCAGCGAATTCCTGGTCCTGATCGGAACATTCACGCGCTACCCGGTATTCGCGGTCTTCGCGGCCACGGCGCTGGTGCTGTCCGCGGTCTACATCCTGTGGATGTACCAACGGATGATGACCGGCCCGGTCAAGGACGGCAACGAGCGCCTGCGTGACCTGCTGCCCCGCGAAATCCTCGTCGTCGCACCTCTTATCGCACTGCTGCTGGTGCTCGGGGTGTACCCGAAACCCGCTCTTGATGTGATCAACCCCGCGGTCAGCCACACGCTGACCACCATCAACCAGCCTGACCCGGCAGCCAAGATCGCGGAAGGGCCGTCACGATGACTCAAGCTCTTGGGCTGCCTACCCCCAGCGTCGAATACGGCCTGCTCTCCCCCATGCTGATCGTGCTCGGGGTGGCCGTCGTCGGTGTCCTGGTCGAGGCGTTCCTGCCCCGTCAGCAGCGCTACGCCGCCCAGCTGGTGCTCAGCCTCGGCGGGCTGGTCGCCGCGTTCGTGGCGGTCGTCGGGCTCGCTCGCGACCTGCACGGCGGCACGGGACGCACGGCCGTGATGGGTGCCGTCGCCGTCGACGCCCCGACCTTGTTCCTTCAGGCCACCATCCTGCTGGTCGGCGTGCTCGGCATCCTGCTCATCGCCGAACGGCGCATCGCGGCGCCGGCCGAGAGCGAAACCGGCCCGGGCCTGGATGCATTCACCCCGCAGGCGTCGGCGGTCGCAGGCAGTGTCGTCGAGAAGCTGGCCACCAAGGCCGGTGTCGTGCAGACCGAGGTGTTCCCGCTCACGATGTTCGCCATCGGCGGCATGGTGTTGTTCCCGGCCTCAGATGACCTGCTGACGATGTTCATCGCGCTCGAGGTGCTGTCCCTGCCGCTGTACCTGCTGTGCGGGCTGGCCCGCCGGCGGCGCCTGCTCTCGCAGGAAGCGTCGGTGAAATACTTTCTGCTTGGCGCGTTTTCATCGGCTTTCTTCCTGTACGGCGTTGCCATGCTGTACGGGTACGCCGGCACACTGGATCTCGGCGGCATCGCCGACGCGGTGGCCGCCGGCTCGGGCAAGACGTCGCTGGCTCTGATCGGCACCGGGCTGCTGCTTGTCGGTGTGCTGTTCAAGGTCGGGGCAGTGCCGTTCCACTCCTGGATTCCTGACGTGTACCAGGGCGCTCCCACGCCGATCACCGCGTTCATGGCCGCCGCGACCAAGATCGCCGCATTCGGTGCGATGCTGCGCATCTTCTACATCGCGCTGCCCGGTCTGCGGGACGACTGGCGCCCGGTGATGTGGGCGATCGCGATCCTGACGATGGTGGTCGGCACCGTCACGGCCGTGACCCAGAACGACGTCAAGCGGATGCTGGCGTATTCGGCCGTGGCGCACACCGGGTTCATCCTGACCGGCGTCATCGCCCAGAACGAGGCGGGCGTGTCCTCGACGCTGTTCTATCTGTTCGCCTACGGGTTCAGCACCGTCGGCGCGTTCGCGGTGGTTGGTCTGGTACGAAACGCCGAGGGCGAGGAAGACACCGCGCTCGCCCGGTGGGCGGGTCTCGGCCGGCGGTATCCCGTTGTCGGCATTGTGTTTTCGTTGTTCCTGCTCGCCTTCGCCGGTATCCCGCTGACGAGCGGGTTTGTCAGCAAGTTCGCGGTGTTCAAGGCCGCGGGCGAGGGCGGCGCGATTCCGCTCGTCGTCATCGGTGTCATCGCCAGCGCTGTTGCCGCGTACTTCTACGTGCGGGTCATCGTGTTGATGTTCTTCACCGAGCCGCCCGACGACGCACCCGCCGTCGTCGTTCCCAGTGTGTTGAGCACGGCCGTCGTCACGATCACCGCGGCGGTCACATTCGCCCTTGGGGCACTGCCGCAGCCGCTGCTGGACCTGGCGAACACCGCCAACCAGTTCCTGCGCTAGCTTCCCAGCATGACGGAACCGCTTGTCCTGACCGCCGACCATGGCGCGGTCAGGCTGCTGACGCTGAACCGGCCCGAGGCTCGGAATGCGTTGAGCCGCGACCTGATCCGCGCCGCCTACACCTCACTCACCGAGGCCGATGCCAACGACGCTGTGCGGGCGGTGGTGCTGACCGGGGCCGATCCGGCGTTCTGCGCCGGCGTCGATCTCAAGGAGGCGCAGCGCGACGGGCTGAAGTACTTCGAGGAGTTCCGGTCGCAAAGCTGCATCGCCGCCGTCGCGAAGATGCGCACGCCGATCGTCGGCGCGATCAACGGCTCCTGCTTCACCGGTGGACTGGAGATGGCGCTCGGCTGCGACTTCCTCGTGGCCTCGGAGCGGGCGGTGTTCGCCGACACGCACGCCCGCGTCGGCATCCTGCCCGGCGGCGGCATGACGGCACGCCTGCCCCAGGTCGTCGGGCTGGCGATGGCACGACGGTTGTCGATGACGGGTGAGGTCGTCGACGCGGGCCGCGCCGAGCGCATCGGGTTGGTCACCGAGGTGGTGGCTCACGACCTGCTGCTCGACCGGGCGCTCGAGCTCGCCAGCCACATCGCGGAGGTGCCCGGCCAGGTGATGTTGGGGCTCAAGGAGATCTACACGACCGGCGCCGCCGCCGTG
>JAJKIB010000013.1 GCA_021154745.1 Mycobacterium sp. | reverse complement strand
TTCATCGATCCGCAGATCCTTGCCGCGGCTCCGTCACTGCCGGGCCCGAGCACGGAAGTGCGCACGGTGCTGTTGACCGGCGCGACGGGATTCCTCGGCCGCTACTTGGCCCTGGAATGGCTGGAGCGGATGGACCTGGTCGACGGCAAGCTGATCTGCCTGGTGCGCGCCAAGGACGACGACGCCGCCCGCGAGCGCCTGGACAAGACCTTCGACAGCGGCGATCCCGAGCTGCTTTGGCACTACCACGAATTGGCGGCCAACCATCTCGAGGTCATCGCCGGCGACAAGGGCGAAGCCAACCTCGGCCTGGATCAACAGACCTGGCAGCGCCTGGCCGACACCGTCGACCTCATCGTCGACCCCGCCGCCCTGGTCAACCACGTCCTCCCGTACAGCGAGCTGTTCGGGCCCAACGCACTTGGCACCGCCGAGCTGATCCGCATCGCGCTCACGACCAAACAGAAGCCTTTCACCTATGTGTCAACCATTGGCGTTGGCGACCAGATCGAACCGTCGACGTTCACCGAAGACGCCGATGTCCGCGTCATCAGCCCGAGCCGCGCCGTCGACGACAGCTATGCCAACGGCTATGGAAACAGCAAGTGGGCGGGTGAGGTGCTGCTGCGCGAGGCCAACGACTTGTGCGGCCTGCCGGTCGCGGTCTTCCGCTGCGACATGATCCTGGCCGATATCCCGTATGCGGGTCAGCTCAACGTGCCGGACATGTTCACCCGGTTGATGCTGAGCCTGGTGGCCACCGGAATTGCACCCGACTCGTTCTACGAACTCGACGCCGACGGAAACCGGCAACGCGCGCATTACGACGGCCTGCCAGTCGGTTTCATCGCCGACGCGATCTCTACCCTCGGAGCACAAGTGGTCGACGGGTATCAGACCTACCACGTGATGAACCCGTACGACGACGGCATCGGAGTCGACGAGTACGTCGACTGGCTCATCGACGCCGGCCACACGATCCAGCGCATCCCAGGCTACGACGCCTGGCTGAAACGGTTCGACACCGCGTTGCGTGCCCTGCCGGACAAGCAACGCCAGGCCTCACTCCTGCCGCTGATGCACAATTACCAGCGACCCGAGAAACCGATCCGCGGGTCGATTGCACCCACCGATCGGTTCCGCGTAGCGGTGCAGAACGCGAAAATCGGCCCGGACAAAGACATCCCACACGTCACGGCGCCGGTCATCGTCAAGTACATCACCGACCTGCAGCTGCTCGGACTGTTATAGGGCGACGGGCAGAACGCTGTCACCGGGCACGAGCAGCCCGAACGGGGGCTGCTCGCCGACCCGCCAGGTACCGTCCTGCAAGCTTCGACCCGCCACGCGGGCCCGTTGCAGAGCACGCCGCGCCACCGCCAGTTGTTGAGTCTCCCAGCCCTTCAGCCGATCTGGAACGTGTTCTGCCGCGACGCCTAGCAACGCGGTCCCCAGCTGCCATGCATCGTCGGCTGCCTTCGCGGTACCCACACCGACGTGTGGCCTCAGCGCAAACGCCGCGTCGCCGATCAGGCAGCACCGCCCGAAGGCCATCCTGGGCACTTCCAGGTCGACGATCACCTGGATGAACGGCTCGGCGGTTTGGTGGATCAGCTCGGCGAGCGGCGCAGGAAGCTGGGTGTCCGCCTCCGCATGCAGCGCCTCGACATGGCGGGTCTGGACCGCCCCCGGTGGCACGGTCAGCTCTGCCCTGACACCGTTACGGTCGGTGAGCAGGTCCGTTAAACGGTCTCCAGGAGCGATGTTCTGATACCAGAGCCAGTTGAACAGCACCGAGCCGCTCGGGCCAGGAATAGCGTAGCTAAGCAGGTGGCCGCTCGGGAGGATTCGGTAGGTGAACGCGTCCATCAGAATGCGCGCCGTGCGGTCGCTGAGTTCGGCACTGTCGATGGTGCCACGCCAGGTCACGTATCCCGCGTAGCGGGGTCGGGCCTCTGGCAGCATGATTCGGCGTCCCGTGGAACGAACGCCGTCGGCGCACACGACGAGATCGGCCGCAAGGATCCGACCATTCGTCAGTGACACAATGGTGGCATCGTCCCGGTTATCCAGGTGCGCAAGCTCATTCGACAGGTGGTAGCGCTCCGTGCCAAAGGCGTCCAGCAACCCTCTATACAGTTCGAAGTACGATGCGAACCGGTAGGCGCAGGGTTGCTCGTCGGCGACCGAGCCGTCAGCCTCCAGATACCGAAGACTGTGGGCCGGCACGCCGATGTCGCCAATCGATTTGCCGGCCCGCTCCACGAGATACCGAACCGTGGTCGGGTGCACGACGATGCCGGTCCCGCGCCCCTCCAACGGATTCGGACTGCGTTCCAGAACGTCCACGTCCCAGCCCTGGTCTCGGAGAACCAGAGCTGCGGTGAGTCCGCCGAGGGACCCCCCGATCACAATGGCCCGTGTCATGTGGCGCCCTCGCCGGCGAGAACTCTTTGCGCGAACACGGGAGACGGACCGGCAGCCATGCCTCCCAGGATCGCCAGTCTCGTGGCGATTGTCGTTGGCGCTGGCCGCCATTGCCACTCACCGCCAGCACTACCGCGTCGTACCCACTAGCCTGGAAATCCTTGATGTGCCAATCGAATTGAGCAGCCGGAGTGTTACGTCGGCGTAGGCTGTTGGCGTGCAGCCACACGCAGATCTCTATCTTGACCGTGCGCGCGCGGACTCATTCGGTGCCGCGGCGCGCGTCTACGATGCGCGTAGGCCCCGCTACCCCGCCCAACTCTTCGATGACATTCTGACGCAGAGCCATAAAACGGTGCTCGATGTTGGCGCAGGCACCGGGATCGCTTCCGAGCAGCTCCTCGCGAAGGGGGTCAATGTTCTTGCGGTTGAGCCAGATCCGCGAATGGCCGAAGTCGCAAGGGACAAGGGAATACCCGTCGAGATCGGCACGTTCGAGACTTGGTACCCGGCGAAACGCAACTTCGACCTCGTCGTGTTCGGGCAGTCCTTTCACTGGGTGAATCCCGCCATCGCGCTACCAAAGATTCATTCGTTGCTGTCCACTGGCGGGCAGCTTGCCTTGATGTGGAACCGTCTCTCACCGACAGATCCCACGCACGGCGACTTCGCCGAGATATACCGGGACTACATGGATCCGGGTTCACCCCTGATCGACGGCTCGTCGATCGGAATCGTCGAGACTGACGGCAACACGGACCGCCTGATCGCCTCAATCACAGCCTCCGGGTTCACAGTCGAGGGGCACAGGTACCCGCGAAACGACCACTATTCCGCGCAGCACTGGCTCGACCTCGTATTCACCTATTCGAACCACCTCATCCTCGCTGCCGATAAGGCGGCCGAGCTGCGAGCCAGGCTTGCCGAGCGCATCGGTTCACGAGGTGTCTCGGTGGGCGGGGATACCTTGTTGCTCCTTGCCACGCGCTCATAGGAATCGGGTTGATTCAGATGCGGTCTTTGTGCGCGTGGTGATCGTCGGCGGCGGCATCGGGGGCCTATCGGCGGCGCTGGCGCTGCGGCCGGCCGGAGCCGACGTGAGGGTGTACGAGCAGGCCGCCGCGGCCAGCTCGTCTCCGAACCGGGCGCTAGCGATGGCGCTGCGTGCTACCAGGTAGCAGGTAGTTCTCGACACCGACCGGTCGGAAACGCGGATGGCGGCTGGCCGTAATGACATCCGCCTTCGCAACCGCCATTCTCAAATTAGTACGAGTCGCACATCGAAGCGCAAGCAGATGTCCGTCAGCCGAATCGGACCGGAGCGCGACGTGGTGCCTCACCGGCCTCGTCGCCGGAACCGCAAGAGCGAACACACGTCTCACGTGAAAGTGGTTGCACTGAGGAGGGGTCATGACCGGAATCATCGTCGTCATCTTCATGGGCCTTCTCGTCTACGGCATCTGGCAGGCCGTCAGCAAATCCGCACCCAATGAAAGGCTGAAGTGCTCCGTGTGCGGCACCACCAAGCGGACACTCCAGTGGATGAGAAGCTGGGAGGACTGGTACTGCTGGCCGTGCAAAGAGCAATGCGTCCATGCCATTCTGAAGACCCTCATCGGAGAACACGCGGGACCCCGAACGAGCCGAGTGCTGTTGGCTGGCCGCAGAATCCGGATAGCGGTCATCGGACTGGTGCAGTAGGGGGCGCGTGCTCGGGGCCCGGTTGCTCGACGAGGGTCCCCGGCCGGTGTCGGCGTCGATTCACCAAGATCCACACCCCACGCGTTCGGCCTGCACGATCTGCCGACGGCCCTGCGTTACGCCGGCGAACACATCGATGATGCGATCAAGGTGGTGGTGACGACGCGCAACGCCAAGTTGGCGCGGGCAGTCGTGCCCGCGGACGACAAATCAATTCACAGAATCACCGAGGTGAGTGACGGGTAGAAACAACACCCGACGGATGGTCTGAGGGAAGAACCGCCGCTGGCGGCTAGCGGGTGGCCACAGATTCCGGCTGGCATCGTCGACGTACTGACTGGCGGAGTTTGACAATCGTTAAGTGAACGTTCTCAGCGCGCGGCGCAAGGTGATCATCCTGATCTCCTGCTGCCTGAGCCTGCTGATCGTGTCGATGGACGCGACCATCGTCAACGTCGCGATCCCGTCGATCCGTACCGAGCTGCATGCGTCGGCTTCTGAGCTGCAGTGGGTGATTGACGTCTACACGCTGGTGCTGGCGTCGTTGTTGCTGTTGTCTGGGGCCACCGCCGATCGGTTTGGCCGGCGCCGGGTTTTCCAGATCGGGTTAACGATCTTCGCCGTCGGATCGGTGTTGTGCAGCGTGGCGCCCGACATTCACACCCTGATCGCTGCCCGATTGCTGCAGGGAATCGGCGGTTCCATGCTGAATCCTGTTGCGCTGGCGATCATCAGTCAGGTGTTCGTCGGCCGGGTCGAGCGGGCCCGGGCGATCGGCGTGTGGGGGGCCGTGATGGGCATTGCGATGGCGCTGGGCCCGATGCTGGGTGGCGCACTTATCGAGCTCGGTGACTGGCGCGCGGTGTTCTGGATCAACTTGCCGATCTGCGCGGCTGCGATGCTGCTCACCGCGATCTTCGTGCCGGAGTCGCGGTCGGCCACAACGCGAGACGTCGACCCGATCGGCCAAGCGCTGGCCGTGACGTTCCTGTTCTCTGTCGTTTTCGTCCTCATCCAGGGACGAGAGATGGGCGGGAGCCCCGCTCCGTCGGTCGCGATATCGATCGTCGCGGTGTTGGCATTGTTGGGATTTCTCCGCTACGAATCCCGGCGCAACGATCCTTTCATCGACTTGCGGTTCTTCCACAGCATCCCGTTCGCGTCGGCGACGGTGATCGCGGTGTGCGTTTATGCCGGCTATGGCGCATTTCTGTTCATGATGTCGCTGTACCTTCAGGGTGCGCGGCACTACTCGGCGTTCCACACCGGCTTGATGTATCTACCGATTTCTGTTACAGCTCTGACTCTGTCGCCGTTGTCGGGTCGGTTGGTCGGCCGCTTCGGCAGTCGACCGTCTCTGGTTGCGGCCGGAATCATGATCACGGCGGCGACGATGATGCTGGCCGGTCTCACCGTCACCGCTCCGGTGTGGGCGGTGGTGGCGATCTTTGCGGTGTTCGGCGCGGGCTTCGCGATGGCCAACGCGCCGATCACGACCACGGCGGTCAGCGGTATGCCGATGGATCGCGCAGGCGCGGCCTCGGCGGTGGCCTCGACCAGCCGTCAGGTGGGCGTCAGTATCGGTGTGGCGCTTTGCGGTTCGCTCGCCGGTGCGGCTCTGACCGCAAGCACGGCCCAGTACACCGCGTACGCCAGACCACTATGGCTGATGTGCGCAGTGCTAGGGCTCGCAATTACCACCCTGGCCATATGGTCGACATCGCGACTCGCGATTCGTTCGGCCGAGCGGCTCGCACCGCTCATCGCGGGTCCCCCGGCAAGACAGGAGAGCGCTTATGCCGCGTAATCGGTTGGCGGATCCGGCCACCGGCGTTGGAGCGCTGTTCGCGCGGCGCGGGGACGCGCCGACGCGGCCGCCCGACTTGGACCGTACCGAAAGTTGACCGTCACGACGACACGGCGCAACGTCCGCGGTCGGCTCGTACCGGCCCCGAGGCCGTGGGCCGGATGTCGAAGTCGAAGATCGCGGTAGGTAGATACAGCGAGCAGCACGCGTTCGGAATGTCGACCACGCCGCTGACCCGGCCTTCGATCGGCGCCGCTCCGAGCAG
>JAJKIB010000012.1 GCA_021154745.1 Mycobacterium sp. | reverse complement strand
AGCGTTCAAGGTGGCTGCCGAGTATGTGCTCGACCCGCGCCACGGACTGCTCGTCAGGCCCGGCCGCGACAAGTGTCAGGACGCCGTCCTGGACGATGATTTGGCCCGTCGCCTCGCCGAGTGCTGCGGTGGAGGTGGCGCCGTCGGTGGTGAACTCCAGCTTGCGGCCGAGGTGGGCGACGAGCTGCTTGGCGTAACGAGCTGCCGCGTCGGTCTGTACGTCGGCACGGCTGGCGTGCGCTGCTGCGGGGTCGATCTTCATGATGGTCTCCAGGTTGCGGGGTCAACCGCTGATGGCCGTCGACGGGTCAATTCTTAGGGGCGTTGGCTCGCTTACAGCAGGCCGGTGACCGCGCCGCCGTCGACGCCGAGGGCGACGCCGTTGATGAAGTTTGCCGGTTCGGAGCACAGGAACGTGATGACCTTGCCGAAGTCAGCCGGGTTGCCGGCGCGGCCGGTGGTGCCGCGCTCGAGGAGGCGGTCGGTGGCGTGCAGGCCCGGTGCGGCGACGTTGACGGTGATGCCTTCCTCGGCGAGATCCTGGGCAGCGGTCTTCGTCCACGCCCAGAGGCCGGTGCGGGCAATGTTGGACAGGACGAGGTCGCGGGCGGGCTGACGGACGGTGGCCGACGCGATGAACACCACGCGCCCCCACCGCTGTCGGCGCATATGCGGCACGGCGGCGCGGGCAAGGCGGATCGAGGCGAGCATGTTCGCGTTGATCGCGCTTCGGATCTGTTCGTCGTCGACGTCGAGCGCCGAGCCGGTAGGCGGTCCGCCGGCGTTGCCCACGACGATGTCAGCACGGCCCCAGCGCTCGACGGCGGTTGCGACCAGCTGCGCGGGCACGGTCGGGTCGGTGATGTCTCCCGGCAGCACGATCGCGTCATCGACCGTGGCGGCAAGCTCGCCGAGGGCGGCTTCGCTGCGGGCGTTGAGCACCAGACGGGCGCCTTCGGCGGCGAGCGCCTGCGCGGTAGCGCGCCCGAGGCCCCTCGACGCGGCAGTGACGATCGCCACCCGTCCGGCCAGTCCGAGGTCCATCAGCCGGCCTGCTCGTCGATCCACGCCGGCAGCGCGATGACCAGCGGCGTGCCCTGGTTGTCGTTGCCGCGCCAGGCCATTACCGGCGCTGCGAGGGCGCTCACGGAGCGACCTGTGCCGACTGCATCGGCCCCACCAGGACGCGCCCGGCCGTGCGCACACCGGACCACTGGGCGACCTCGGCCGTCAGGTCCAGCCGCTCAACGACACCCTTGTCGGCGTACTCGCCCCACGCCTCGCGAGGAACCATCCACATGATCTCGAACTCGTTGCCGTCAGGGTCGACGCCGTACACGCTCTTCGTAGCGCCGTGGCTGGACTCGCCGGTGTAGGCGCCGGCGTTCGCCAAGTGGTGCCGGAACTCGAGGAGTTCGTCGATGGTGTCGAGCTGCCACGCCAAGTGATACAGCCCGACGGCGCCGCGGCGCTTCGGGCCGGCGGCGGTGCCGACGCCGAACAGACCGAGGTCGTGGTGATTGCCGGAGCGTGGCAGGCGCAGGAACGCGGCGTTCATCCGTTCCTCCCGGTCGATCACCTCGAACCCGAACACGTCGGTGTAGAACGAGACGGAGCGGTCCAAGTCGGCGACGAACAGCACGGCGTGGTTCAAGCGGACGGGTGAGACAGACATCGGAATTATCTCCTTGTCAATGCGCAAGTGCTGTTCCGGGACCGGGGGGCCAGGATCACGCCCCCGGCCGGTCGTGACTGACGGGCGGGGTTCACGCCGCCTGGACGGCGAACCCGCCGGTCCAGGAGATCTTGTCCTGAGCCGCAAGGCCGATCTGGAGGAAGCCGACCGCTTCGAGCTCCCTGGCCCGACGCAACGAGCCGACGTCCACCGCCCGCAGACCCGCGGCGGTGACCAGCTCACCGAGCTGATTCTTGGCGTCGGTGTCGTCGCCCGCAATGAGCACCGTGGTCGGCTGGTCGCCGACCGTGCCTGAGGCGAGTGTGGCGGCGAAGTTCGTGTTGAACGCCTTGACCACACGCGAGTTCGGCAGCGCGGCGGCGATCTCGGCGGCGGCCGACGCGTCGGCAGGCACGGCCAGGGAGTCGAAGGTCTCGAAGTTGAGCGGGTTGGTGATGTCGACGACGACCTTGCCGGCGAGCTGCTCCCCACGCTGGGCCACGACGTCGCTCACCACGGGGTAGGGCACCGCGAGAACGACGATATCGCCGGTGACCGGCTTGTCGGTGTCGTTGCTGCCGAGCAGCTCGACGGTGTGCCCGCCCTTGTCGACGATGCTGGCGATGGCCCGGCCCATGTTGCCGCTGCCCAGGATGCTCACGTTGGTCATGTCCGTCTCCATTTCCCCAACCACTTTGGTTGTTGCTTTAACTAACGCTACCAGGCAGTTAGTTGTTCCGGCAAGTTTCGTCGGGCACAATCGTGAAGGTGCGTACCCAATGGCTGACGAAGAAGGAGCTTGCGGCGTGGGTGCGGCTCGTCGCGGTGCTCGAACTGCTGCCGGCGACGCTCGACTCCCAACTGCGCCTCGACGCGGACCTGACACATTTCGAGTACTACGTGCTCGCGATGCTCTCCGAAGCACCCGCTCGAACACTGCGCATGACGGCGCTGGCGGCGCAGACAAACGCCACCCTGCCTCGGCTGTCGCATGTCGTGCGGCGGCTGGCCGACCGCGGGCTGGTGCAGCGCTTGCCGTGCCCCGAAGACGGTCGAGCCACCAACGCCCGGCTCACCACCAAGGGGTGGCGCAAGGTGCAGGACGCGGCTCCGGGCCACGTCGCCAACGTGCGTGAGCATGTGATTGACGCATTGACTGCCGACCAGATCGCGCAGCTCACCGCAATCGCCGACGCAGTTCTGAACCGGTTGGACCCGGCCGGAACACTGGCCGCGATGTACCGCCGGCACGACCACGCGCAACCGCCGCGTTACGGGGAGACGCACTAGCTTTCCTCGCGCGCACCGGCGTCGAGGCGCTCCGCGTCGACGACGTGCTGCCTCGCCGCTCAGCCGACTCGTGGCGTGGCCGAGCCGCGAGGACCCTGACTACCCGGAAGCGTCGTTGTCCGGGTCGGTCCGGCCGGACAGATACCGCTCAAACTCGGCGCCGAGTTCGTCGGCGGTGGGCAGCCGCGCACCGTCGCTCAGCAGTCCGCCGCCTCGTCCCGCCGTCATGTCGTCGTACTGTCGCTCGAGCCCGCGAACGAGGCTGGCGATTTCCTCCGATCCTGCCGCGACCTGCTTATCCACGTCGCGCCGAACGATCTCCGCGGCGTGCGAGAGAGCGTCGGTCGGCAGCGACAACCCGGCCACGCGCGCCGTGCAGTTCAGCAACGTGTCCGCGGCCTCGGGATACTCGAGCTGGGCTAGGTAATAAGGAACCGCGACTGCGAAGCCACAGACCGACGTCCCGGCCTCGCCGAGGCGGTACTCGAGCAGGTTCCCGACGCTGGCCGGGACCTGGATCGTCGGCAGCCACTTCGGATAGTCGGCGACGAGGTCTGCTGGATTCCCATGCGCGATCACCTTCGGTGGCCGAGTGTGCGGCACTGCCATCGGGATCGCATTGAGGCCGATCACCATCCGCACGTCGAGTTCGGCGACGAGGGTGCCGACCGCTGCGATGAATCGCTCCCATTGAACATCCGGTTCCGGACCGTGCAGCAACAGAAACGGCATGTCGCCGAGATCGCGGACCACGTGCACGGCCAACTCCGGTGCGGCGTAGCCGACCCAGTGGTCTGTGGTGAAGGTCATCTCCGGCCGCCGCGACCGGTAGTCGACCAACTGGTCCACGTCGAAGGTGACCAGCGGTTCGGAGTCCAGGGCGTTGAGCAGGTGTTCGCGGGCCAGCCGACGACCGCTGCCGGCATCGACGAAGCCGTCGAGCGCCTGAACCAGCACCGGCCGCGCCAGATCCGGCCGCGTACTCATCGTGAACAGAGCCCTTGGATCCTGCACCGACTTCCCTTCGCGTCCGTTCCATCCAGTCTCTCACCTGCGCACCTCCGCCAGACTTTGCGACCGGCGGCGGTCGCGACGGGCGCTGGGTGCGCTCCGGGCTTCGCAGTTGCGTCAGGGCGCCGCGCGGAGCATGAAAGTGATCGGCGGACACATGCCGGTGTCCGTGACTCCGGTGACCTCGAACCCGTGCCGCTTGTAGAAGGGAATCGCCCGCGGGTTGGGGGTCTCCAGATACGCGGGCAACCGGGCGTTGTCCACGACACGAAGACATGCCGTCATGAGCTGGCCGCCCAGACCCTGACTCTGCATCGACGGGTCCACAGCGAACCATGGCAAATACCAATGCGGGTACCCGGGGTGTGCCGCATCCATCTGGTCCAGTACCGAAAATGTGTCAGCGTGCTTCGACGGCGCCACGGTCTCCACCAGAACCTCGATGATCTGCTCACCGTCGAGTTGGGCGTGCGGCGGAAGCCAGAGGGCCACAGCAGCGCAGTCGCCGAGCCGCCAGGCGGTTCCCAGCCGGAAGGCCAGTCCGCCGAAGGCGGCGACAAACACTGGAAAATGCTGGCCGTACTCCTCATCTCCCGGATAAAGCCAACGCTCTACCGGGTCGGTTCGAAATGCGGACACCAGTGTGGCCAGCACCCGCGCTCGTTCTTCCGCACTCGGTTCGGACAGGACCGTCGCCTCCATGCCCGCCAACATATCCCCGCGTCGAACTGCGCGCCGAAGATCACAAACCGGAGCGCGTCAGAGGCCGGCGAGAACCAAGTACAGCGCGTTGACGATCAGCCAGCGGTCGCCGAAGCGAGCACGATGCAGATACTCGACGAACGGTTCGGAACGAACCATGACCGAGGCCACGTCGCGGCAGACCTCGAAAACGGTGACTTCCTGACGCTGTTCGAATTCGGTGCCCCGCGTGACAGCATCAATGTCAGCCTGGGCGGCGTCGCTCGACGATAGGGGCACCATGGAAGCCCCTCCTGCCCCGAGGCTACGGCTGCCCGGGCGCGACCAGACTGCACCGTCGTCGCCGCGGCGGCAAGGGTGAGCCAACCGGGCTCCCATCGAACCGTGGCGGTCCTTCCGATTCCACTGTCGCGCATGCATGCTTGGGACGAATCGGTGTCTGACTCACAAACCGGGGAAATCGCGTGCGACATGCGGAACCGATGGCTGGTCACGACGGTGCGGCGGTCGTCGTCGCCGACGACTTGACCCGCGTCTTTGGCGAGGGCGACACCGCGGTCGCCGCCCTGCGCGGGGTCGGCGTAGAGATACCGGCCGGCCGGCTGACCGCGGTGATGTGGCCGTCGGGGTCGGGCAAGTCCACGCTGATGCACATCCTCGCCGGCCTGGACAAGCCGACGTCCGGAACCGTGCACATCGCCGGCACCGAGATCACCGCGCTCGGCGACACGGCGCTGACCAAGTTGCGGCGCCGGCACATCGGCTTCGTGTTCCAGTTCTTCAACCTGCTGCCCATGCTCACCGCCCGGGAGAACATCTTGCTGCCGCTGTCGATCGCCGGCGATCGGCCCGACACCGCTTGGGTCGAGGACCTGGTGCAGCGGGTCGGACTGGCGGATCGGTTGCGGCATCGGCCCGCGGAACTCTCCGGCGGCCAGCAGCAGCGCGTCGCGATTGCGCGGGCCCTGGTGTCCCGGCCGACGGTTGTGTTCGCCGACGAGCCGACCGGCAATCTCGATTCGGCGAGCAGCGGTGAAATCCTGGAGCTGATGCGGACGTCGGTCGAGGCATTCGGCCAGACGACGGTCATGGTCACCCACGATGCCCAAGCGGCCGCGATGGCGGACCAGATCTTCTTCCTGGCCGACGGGAAGATCGTTCAGCGGCTGCCGCGCTCGAACCGACACGACATCCTGGCCGCGATCGAGAACCTCAACGTTCGATGATCAGGTTTGCACTGCGCGGCCTGCTCGCCCGCAAGTTCCGGACGGTGCTCACCGCGCTCGGCGTGGTGCTCGGCGTAGCGCTGGTGAGCGGCACGTTCGTCCTTACCGACTCCATCTCGACGGCCTTCGACTCGATCTTCAAGGAGACGTATCGGAACGCTGACGCAGCGATCACCGGCAAATCCGCCTTCTCGCTGGGCAGCGACAGCACGACCGGACCCCCGTCGTTCGACCAGTCGCTGCTCAAGACGGTGACGGCGCTGCCCGAGGTCGGTTCGGCCGGCGGCTCCGTCAACGGCGACGCCCACTTGATCGGTGAGGACGGAAAGTCGATCGCGTTCGGTGGTGCGCCGAACCTGGGTTTCAGCGTGAACCCGGCGCTGCCGCAGTTCAACGCCCTCAGCCTCGTCTCGGGTGCGTGGCCGGGCGCGGGCGAGGTCGTGATCGACAAGTCGACCGCCGACAAGAAGGACCTCTCGGTCGGCCAGAGCATCGGTGTCCAGGCGCGCGGACCGGTCCAGCGATTGCGCATCTCCGGCATCGTGGAGTTCGGCGGAGTGTCGTCGATCGGCGGCGCCACCATCGCCGGATTCGATCTCGCCACCGCACAGCGGCTGTTCGGCAAACAAGGCCGGCTCGACGAGATCCTCATCGCCGCGGCTCCCGAAGTGACACCGCAGCAACTTGTCGCGAGCGTGCAGAAGATGCTGCCGCCCGGCACGCAAGTCCGCACGGCGAGCGAGCAGGCCTCGAAGGACGCATCGAACACGACAAGCTTCATCTCGTTCCTGCAGAGCTTTCTGCTGGCCTTCGGCGGCATCGCGTTGTTCGTCGGCTCGTTCGTGATCGCCAACTCGCTGTCGATCACCATCGCGCAGCGCAGTCGCGAGTTCGCGACACTGCGCACCCTCGGTGCCTCGCGGCGGCAGGTGCTCCGGTCGGTGATCCTCGAGGCACTGACCGTGGGGGCCGCGGCATCGGTCGTCGGCCTGCTCCTCGGTCTGGCGCTGGCGAAGGGACTGTTCAAGCTCTTCGACGCCGTCGGGCTCACATTGCCGAACAACGGTCTGGTGTTCCAGGCGCGCACCGTGATCACGGCACTGCTGGTCGGCACGGTCGTCGCGCTACTGGCCAGCCTGCGCCCGGCGTTGCGCGCCACCCGGGTACCGCCGATCGCCGCGGTGCGCGAAGGTGCAAAGCTGCCACCGGGTCGCTTCCACCGGTACCGCGGCGTGGGCGCCGCCGTCGTCATCGCGGCCGGCTTCGCCGCGCTACTGGTCGGGCTGTTCGTCAGCGGACTCGGTACGCCGGCAGTGTTGACGTTGATGTTGGGCGGGGCGCTGCTCGTGTTCGTCGGCGTCGCGATCTTCTCCTCGCGCTTGGTCCGGCCGCTGGCGGCGGCCGCGAACCCGGTCGCCCGCTGGTCGGTGGTCGCGCTGTCGGCACTCGTCTGGCCGCTGTTCACGCTGCCCTTCTGGATGATCCGCTACGGCGTCTGGGGGCCGGGACCCGCCGGGCGGCGGGTCGGTGCGTTCCTCCTCGGCTCGCTGCTCAACCCGCTGGTGCTCGTCGTCGTGTTGTTGATGGCGCTCCGTCGTGGCGTCACTCGCTGGCAACCTGAGTGGCCGGCCGAGTTCCCCGGCGTGCTCGCCGAACGGTCGGCCACCCAAATCGGCGGCGAGAACAGCCGCCGTGACCCGCAGCGCACCGCCGCAACCGCCGCCGCGCTGATGATCGGGCTGGCACTGGTCACTCTCGTGGCCGCGCTCGCCGCCGGCATCATCAAACCGTTCGAAGACGCCGTCGACGCGATCTTCACCGCCGACTACGCGATCACCGCACAGAACAACTTCGACCCCATTCCAGTCAGCGCCGCGGCAGCCGCAGCCAAGACACCGGGCGTCGAGTCGATCGCGAGCGTCCGAACCGGCGACGGCCAGGTATTCGGCAAGACCATCCAGGTCACCGCCGTGGACCCGCAAGCCTCGGACGTTTTCAGTCTCGATTGGGTGCACGGCTCGCAGGCCGTCCTGGGCCAACTCGGAGCCGACGGCGCGGTCGTCTCCGACGGCTACGCCGACGATCACGACCTGACGATCGGCTCGCCCATCGCCGTCCGTACCCCGACCGGCACCACGCTCGATCTGAAGATCGCCGGCGTCTTCCACCCGCCGCCCGGTGGATCGCCGTTCGGCACGGTAACGATCTCCAGCTCGAGGTTCGACCAGAACTACGAGCAGCCCCGCAACCTGTACACGTTCGTGCGCATGCGTGGCGGCGTCACCGACGCCAACACGAGCGCGTTGAACGCGTCGCTCGACTCGTTTCCGAATGCGAAGGCGGTGACCCGCGAACAGTTCAAGGAGAACCAGATCAACGGTGTCAAAACGATATTGAACGTGCTCTATGTTCTGCTGGCGCTCTCCGTCGTGGTGAGCATCATCGGGATCGTGAACACGCTCGTCCTCACCGTATTTGAGCGAACCCGCGAACTGGGCATGTTGCGCGCGATCGGCATGACTCGGCGCCAGACGCGCCGGATGATCAGGCACGAGAGCGTCGTGACGGCGTTGATCGGCGCGGCGCTGGGCATCGTTCTCGGGCTGGTGCTTGCCGGACTACTCAGCGCCCGTCTGGACTTCGTCGAGTTCGTGCTGCCCGTGCCGCAATTGATCGCCTTCGCGGTTGTTTCGCTGGTGGTGGGCGTATTGGCCGCGGTGTTGCCGGCCCGCCGCGCCGCCCGCCTGGATCCGCTGAAAGCGCTGCAATACGAATAGACGTGGGGATCTTGCGCTGCTTCACCGGGGGCGACGGCAGCTATCGGCCAGTTCCGGCGGCTACCGCGTCGAGGCGGAGTTCCGGGCGGCTACCAGGCGTCGAGGCGGACTTGACCGAGGCGGCCGTGGAGATCGCGCATGGCGACCCAGGTTTGTTCCTCGGCTGCTGCGGTGGCACCCGGCGGATTGATGAGGATGGGGGCGGTCGGGCCGAGTAGGTCGCGCAGCTGGTCGGCCTCGACCGGAATGCTGGTGGCGAAGGCAAAGACCGTGGACAGCAGCGAACCGTTGCCGCTGAGATCGGTGACGACGCGCACGCTGTCGGCGGACAGGCCGAGCGCGGTGTTGCGCTCCCGGGCCGCGCGGATGATCCGGTTGAGCCGTGCCGCGAGTGGTGCTGGCACGGTCATCGTGCTGGGCAGCTAGATGTGCACCAGTCGCGGGTGGTCGGAGGGGATCGCAAGCTGGCGCAGCAGGTGCGCAGCTTGGGCAAGCGACAGCGCGTTGGCCAGTCCGCCGTCACCGGCGACGTCCACGACGGTGACGTGCCCCGGCGGCGGCAACTGCTTGCCGGCGGCACTGAACAGGCCGCCGAGTCCGCCGCCGCTGGACCAGCCGGACAGCATCTCCCACACCCCGCCCCAGCCGACCGCGCCGCTGGCAAGGTCATCCAACCTGGGTAGCGTCGGCGGCGAGGACCGGACGACCCGCACTTTGCTGCCGAGGCCGCGCGCCCGCGCGCTGATCTGGCCGGACACGTCGATGAGCACGACCGCGGCGCCGCGGGAAGCCGCGTCTTGCGCCACGCTCAAGGACAGCCGGGCCCGCAGATCAGCTTGCCCGAGGATGGCGAACAGCGGGCTCTTGCCAGCACGCACCGCCGCATGCGGGTCAAACGACACCGGTGCCCCGTCGACCGTGGCGCCGATCTGACAACTCGCGTCATCGCCGAGCTCTGACTCGGTCTCGGGTTGCGTGACGGTCTTCGCAAGCCGCACCCGAGCCGGCGGTTCCGGCGAGGACGCCCCTTGCTCCTGGCCCTCGGCCGAGGCGCCGACCGCCCAATCGGCGGAGACGGCAGCCCACGCAGCCTCGCGCGCTGCCGCGGTGAAGCCGGCCTCCCAGGCCAGGCTCTGCTCGCCGGTCAGCGAGTACAGGTCCGCGGGCAGCGCATCGGCCGGGATCTCGTCGAAAGTCATGCTGCATGCCAGCGCCAGGAGCGGTTCCGGTGACACCCGTGCTGCCCACGCTTCGCCCGCCTCCCGTCCGAGCCGCAGTTGACGGCGAACTGCCTCGTCGAAGCGGCGGGCGCCGTTCTCGGCAGCCTCGACCGCTGCAAGCAGCGCCCGTTGACAGACCTCGGAGATCGGGATCTGCGCCGCTTTCACCCGGCGCTCCAGGTCATCCGGCAGGTAAACGTTGGCTCTGCCCACAACAACCTCCGCCTCGTATGCGCACTAATGTGCATAGCCTACGCACGCCGGGGGGAGGAACCGCTCGAATGGTGCTGGCGT
>JAJKIB010000011.1 GCA_021154745.1 Mycobacterium sp. | reverse complement strand
GGGTTCCCACTCGCCTGACCGCTCCAGCAGCCGGATGAAGTCCGCGACCGACAGCGTCTCGCCGCGGCGCGACGGATCGATGCTCGCGGCCAGCAGCCGGCGCGCCGACTCGTTGCCCGAACCCGCCCACTCGGCGAACGCGTTGCGCGACGTCTTACGGCGCTGCGCGAACGCGACGTCGATCAGCTCGAACACCCGGGTACGGAAATCTTCGTCGGTCGGCCACGGAGAGGCTTCGTGGCGGTCGATGCGTACCAGACCCGAATACACCCGCGGAATGGGCCAGAACACGGTCGGCGACACCATGCCGTAGCGGCGGACGTTGCCGAAGAACCGGACCTTGACGCTGGGCACCCCGTAGTCCTTGCCGCCTGGTTCGGCGGCCAGCCGCTCGGCGACCTCGGCCTGCACCATCACCATCACCGTGCGGATCGACGGGAACTGCGCGAGCAGGTGCAATAAGGCGGGGACCGCGACGTTGTACGGCAGGTTGGCCACCAGCGCGGTGGGCTGCTCGGCCAGGTCGGTCGGCTGCAGCGTCAAGATGTCGCGATTGAGCACGGTGAGGCGGTTGATCTCGCTGTGGGAGTGCTCGGCGACAGTCTTCGGAAGCTGGCGGGCCAGTATCGGATCGATCTCGACGGCGGTCACCCTGGCGCCGCGATCGAGCAGGGCCAGGGTCAACGAGCCGAGACCTGGGCCGACTTCGAGGACGTGGTCATGCCGATTGACGCCAGAGGCCGAGACGATGCGGCGAACGGTGTTCGCGTCGTGGACGAAGTTTTGGCCGAATGATTTGCGCGGCCTGAAGTCGATCTCTTTCGCCAAGTGTCGTATCTCGGTCCGCCCGAGGAGTCGAATAGTCAGCGCGCTCCAATCCTCCCGCTACACACGGGCCACGCGCCCCAACCTTGTCGCGCCCGAGTGACCTCAGCAATCGCGATCTGCTCTTCTCTTGTCGCCAGATCCGCCCTCGGAGCATACCTCAGACCGCCTTGCCGTTCCCAGGTGTTTTGATCAAATTGGACGCCACCGTAGAAACCGTTGCCTGTATTGATGGCCCAATTACCTGTCGATTCGCACCGCGCCAGGGCGTCCCATGCCGCTCCGTTGGTCACCGGAGGCACCTCGGTGCCCGGCTTGGCGCCGACGCGAAGCACACCGTCGCGCGCCGGAACAACGACGACATTGGCTACTGGCAACCTGCCGGTCTCGACGCCGTTGACCTTGGCGACGGCGAAGGTGAGGTCCTGCGTGCCGGGGGCGCCCGGATCGTCGACCACCTGGTGGCTCATATTAAGCGTCACGTCCGGAATCTGCTTGTTGTCCGGTGGCAGCGGGACGCGCTCGGTCACCTTGTCAATGCGAATTCGGGTCACCTGGATCTGCATGCCGTCGACCACCGGTGACCACGCGGCGGGCTCCACGGTGTCGCGCTGCTCCAGCGGCACGCCCGCGGCCTCGAGCAGGGCGGCGACGTTCGGTGCCGCGAGACGCAGCGTCCGGATTGTGCCGCCGTCGTTGAGCTCCACGGTCTTTGCGCTGACAACGGGCAGTGACATGCCGGCCAGTGGGACACGACTGCCGCGCGAGGCCGCGGCCGGAGCCTTGTCGGTCATCTGCAGCTGGGCCAGCGCGTCCTGGACCGTCGACGCCGTGGTCCACACCTGCTTGCTGTTCTCGCCGTCAAGTGAGACCTGCAGCGGCCGGCTGCGGCGCAGCACGATGGAATCGGACTGATGCACCGTCTCGTCGGCCGCCGGGTAGAGGTCGTCGCGTTCGCCGACGTCGAAGCCGTTCTCCTTGACCACGTCGATCACGCGCGACTTCATGGTGGCAACGGTCATCTGCGTCCCGTCGACGCTGAGCGTGACGGTCTTGTGTGCAGCAACGGCGTACCCGCCTGCGATGGTGAGTGCGAGCAACGTCGCACCGACCAGCAGCCGAAGCATCGGCGAGCGCGCTTCGTGGAGCTTGTTCAAAGTATTCAAAATGTGGTCTATCCCCGGCTATCGGACGGTTTGACGGCTAGGCCGTCCCCCCCGTGCGATCACAGCACGGTAACGAATAGGTCTAGAACCGGCAACTCGACAGCCCGTAGGCACGTAGGGCCGTCGCAGTACTTTCCTGTGCAAGTTCTTCTGCAGGCCGCTCGACGACTTCGGCGAGCGCGCGAACCGTGTATGGCAGGCAATACGGCTCATTCGGGGCACCACGATACGGGTGCGGGGTCAAAAACGGCGCATCGGTCTCGACGAGCAGCTGCTCAGGTGGGATCAGTGCGGCGGCTTCCCGCAGCGCATGCGCATTTCGGAAGCTGACGGTGCCCGACAGGCTGAGCAGCCAGCCGTTGGCTACACAGGCGCGGGCCATCGCCGCATCCGACGAGAAGCAGTGGAAGATGACCGTCTCGGGCGCACCCTCGGCTTTCAGGACGTCGAGCACCGCGGCGTCGGCGTCGCGGTTGTGGATCATCAGCGGCTTGCCGGTGCGCTTGGAGAGGTCGATGTGCCAGGCGAAGGCCTCTCGCTGGTCGGCAGGTTCGGCACAGCCGTCCAACTTTCCTGGCCAGTACATGTCGAGTCCGGTCTCGCCGATCGCGACGACGCGCGGGTGCTCGGCGAGCCGCTCGATGACAGTCTTGGCTTCGTCGGTGAGCGCATTGGCGCGCGTCGGGTGCAGCGCCACGGCGGCGTACACGCGGGTGTCCCAGTCGGCAGCCTCGGTCACCCACCGCGCGGACTCGAGGTCGTCGGCGATGGTGACGACGGCTTGCACGCCGACCGCGGCCGCACGGTCGACGATCGCCGTCACGCTCGCGGCGTCGGTGGCCCCGCAGGCGTCGAGGTGGGTGTGCGCGTCGATCAAGGGGGTGAGCGGTTCCGGGGCCGGCGGCTTCTCCCGACTGGCTGGACGCTTCTCACTCACCGCAACACAATAAGCTGAGCTCCAAATGAGCGAGCCGTACTACATCACGACAGCCATCGCCTATCCCAACGGCGATCCGCACGTCGGACATGCCTACGAATACATCGCGACCGACGCGATCGCGCGGTTCAAGCGACTCGACGGGTTCGACGTGCGCTTCCTGACCGGCACCGACGTCCATGGGTTGAAGATGGCCGAGACGGCCGCAGCCGAGGGCATTCCGACCGGCGAGCTGGCGCGGCGCAATTCCGACGTGTTCCAACGGATGCAGGAACGGCTCAACATTTCCTTCGACCGGTTCATCCGCACCTCCGATGCCGACCACTACGAGGCTTCCAAGGAGATATGGCGACGGATGAACGAGACCGGCGACATCTACCTTGACGCGTACAAGGGCTGGTATTCGGTGCGCGACGAGCGTTTCTTCACCGAGGCCGAAACGACGGTGGCCTCCGACGGTGTGCGGATCTCCACCGAGACCGGCGCGCCCGTGACGTGGACCGAGGAGCAGACGTACTTCTTCCGGCTGTCGGCCTATGCGGACAAGCTGCTGGCGCTCTACAAGGCGCACCCCGAATTCATCGAGCCGGAGGTGCGGCGCAACGAGGTGGTCAGCTTCGTGTCCGGCGGGCTGCGGGACCTGTCGATCTCGCGGACGACGTTCGACTGGGGCGTGCCGGTGCCTGAGCATCCCGACCACGTGATGTACGTGTGGGTCGACGCGTTGACCAACTACCTCACCGGCGTCGGCTTTCCCGACACGTCGTCGGAGTTGTTCCAGCGGTTCTGGCCCGCCGATCTACACATGATCGGCAAGGACATCATCCGGTTCCACACGGTCTATTGGCCTGCGTTCCTGATGTCAGCGGGAATCGTGTTGCCGCGCAAGGTTTTTGTACATGGCTTCCTGCTCAACCGCGGGGAGAAGATGAGCAAGTCGGTGGGCAACGTCGTCGACCCCATCAACCTCGTCGACACGTTCGGAGTGGACCAGGTCCGCTACTTCTTCCTGCGTGAGGTGCCGTTCGGGCAGGACGGCAGCTACAGCGAAGACGCGATCATCGGCCGCATCAACGCCGACCTGGCCAACGAGCTGGGCAATCTGGCCCAGCGCTCGCTGTCGATGGTGGCCAAGAATCTTGACGGGATCGTCCCGGAGCCAACGGAATTCACCGCCGATGACAAGGCGCTGCTGGATGTCGCCGACGGGTTGTTCGAGCGGGTCCGCGGCCATTACGACGGCACCGCAATGCATCTCGCGCTCGAGGCGATCTGGTCGGTGCTCGGCGCTGCCAACAAGTACTTCTCCGCACAGGAGCCGTGGGTGCTGCGCAAATCGGACCTGCCGGAAGATGAAGAGCGGTTCCGCACGGTGTTGTACACGACGTTGGAGACCGTGCGGATCGCCACGCTGCTGAGCCAGCCGGTGATGCCGGTGTCGACGGGCAAGCTGCTCGACCTGCTGGGCCAGACCGACGAGCAGCGGACGTTCGCGGCGATCGGCACGCGCCTGGTCCCGGGCACCGCGCTGCCCGCACCCGTCGGCGTGTTCCCGCGCTATATCCCCGTCGAGCAGACGTAAAACTGCCCGTTTCATGCCGAAATAAGGCAGTTTCACGCCTGCTCGCGGCAGAAGGTCGTAGCGCAATCTGGGTGGTACCGCCAGGAAATGTTGAAGTAACGCCTGCCGAGTTGTCTTGACGGCATGAGCAACATGTTCCATCTGGGATGGTTCCTGAACTTCGTCGCCGACGAATGGAACGGAAATTGGGGTGACGGCGGGCGCGACTTCACCGGCGACTTCTACGTCGAAATGGCCAAGGATCTCGAGCGCGCCAAGTTCGACTACGTCCTGATCGAGGACAAGCTCATGGTGTCGACCGCCTACGGCGGCACCATGGAGCACGACCTCAAGCACGGCGTGAACCCCAAGCACGATCCCGTCCCGCTCGCGGTGCTGATGGCCAACGCCACCAGCCGGCTCGGCGTGATCCCGACGATGTCGACCACCTTCTACCCGCCGTTCCTGCTGGCCCGGCTTTCCAGCACCATCGACCACATCGCCGGCGGCCGGTTCGGCTGGAACGTCGTCACCTCCGGAGAGGACCGCTCCGCGCAGAACTTCGGCATGGACAAGCTCTACGAACACGACGAGCGCTATGCCCGCGCCAGCGAGTACATGGAGGTCGTCACCAAGCTCTGGGAGTCGTGGGAGCCCGACGCGATCGAACGTGACTACACCACAGGCACATACGCGAACTACAAGAAGGTCCACACGATCGACTTCGAGGGCAAGTACTACAAGGTGCGCGGTCCGCTGAACACTGCGCCGTCACCGCAGTACCGCCCGACCATCGCCCAGGCCGGCGCGTCCCCACCTGGGCGTGAGCTCGCGGCGCAGCATGCGGACACGATCGTCGCGCCGGCCAACGGCATCGAGGCGATGCGGTCCTACCGTGAAGACATTCACGCCCGCATGGAGGCCAAGGGTCGCGACCCGTCGCATTGCAAGCTGCTCTTCCTCGTCTCGCCGATCGTCGCCGATACACACGAGGAGGCCCTGGCGAAGCGGGAGCGGTGGTTCACCAGCCCGCTGTACATCGAATACATGCTGGCCGAGATCTCGTCGATCACCGAGATCGACTTCGCACAGTTCGATCTCGACGAGCCGGTGCCTGCGGTGTCGACCAACGGCGAGCGCGGTGCCCTGGAAAGCTTCCTGGCCCGCGGTAAGGACAAGACACTTCGCGAGCTCGTCACCGGCACCGGAGTCATCGGGGGCAATATCGAACTCTGCGGCACACCGGAAGAAGTGGCCGGCGAGATGGACGACATCATGAAAAAGGTTGGCGGCGACGGCTTTCTGATCACCAGCCCGGTCATGCGGCTAAACCGCCGCTACGTCACCGAGATCACCGACGGTTTGGTTCCCGAGCTGCAGAAGCGCGGCCTCGTCCGTTCCGAATACACGTCAACTATGCTTCGCGATCACCTGCGTGAGTTCTGAGTCGCCGCAACGCGGCAGTGCTCGTAGCCTTTGACGGTGACACAACGGCATATCCGACCGGAAGTGCTCTACCAGCGGCAGCGTCAGAGCCCAGACCGGCTCAACAACTCGCCGCGTCGCACATATGACCTGCTCCGCTCTACGCTTGTCACCGCCGGCCGCAGCATGCGTCTCGTCGAACATGAGCTCACCGACGCGTTGTCCGCCAGCCGCAACACCATCCGGGCCGTGCTGCAGCAGCTTGCCCGTGAAGGGCTCGTCACCCGCGAGCCCAAGAACGGAACTCGAGCGACGGGGTCGCTGCTGCTGCCCATCGACGAGCTCAGCCCTTTCGCGGCGCGCACTCTTGAGCGCCGCTCGCTCGGCTGTCCCCCGATCGTGCGCGACCGGTTGCGGCTGCCTCTCGGGTGGACCGTGCTGATGGTTGAGAGCCTCATGCTGGAGAACGAGCTCCCTTTGGGGCTGGCGGTCAGCTACATCGCTCTCGACGAGGAGCAGTCGCCGGATTTCGACATCGACGAGCCGGACGTCATCCTGCTCCTCGAGCGGCAACTAGGGCTTCGCATCGGCGGCAGCCAAACCACGGTCGGGGCGGTCGCTGCCGACGAGCAAACCGCAGAGCTCATCGGTGTTGACATAGGCGCTCCCCTGGTCTGGCTCGAGGACGTGATCGAGGACGAGAACGGCCAGCCACGAGCGCTGTCCCACCTTCGCCTGCGCGGCGACCGCATCGCGTTCTCCGCCAGCGCGTATCGCTCCGCCTGACGGCGCATCCGGCACAATTGCACGAGTGATCCGCGTCACGTCCTGTCACGCCTCGACGGTCGGCGGTGTCTTGAGGGCATGACTGATCACAACGCAACCAACACCAAGGTCGTCGTCATCGGTGGCGGCTACGCAGGAACAACGGCCGCCAACCATCTGCGGATGCGCGCCGACGTCGACATCACACTGGTCAACCCGCGGCCCAAGTTCATCGAGCGGATTCGGCTGCACCAACATGTGGCGGGCAACTACGACGCGACGGTCGACTACGGCACGCTGCTCGGCGAGGGAATCGAACTGCTCGTCGACCGCGTCACCCGTATCGACATCGCGGCACGCAGGATAGAGCTCGCATCAAGCGTGGACTTGGACTACGACTACGTGATCTACGCGGTCGGCAGCACTGGAGCGGTGCCGTCATCAGTGCCGGGCGCGGCCGAATATGCGTATCCCGTAGCAGAACTGGAGCATGCGGAGCGGCTGCGCGACGCGCTCGACGAGCTACACCCGGATGCTCCGGTCACGGTGGTCGGCGCCGGGCTGACGGGAATCGAGACGGCCGCCGAGCTGGCCGAGCAGGGCCGAGCGGTCACGCTGGTATGCGGCGGCATGCTGGCCCCGTCGCTGTCGGAGGCGGCAAGGCGGTCGACCGCCAAATGGCTGGCCAAGCACAATGTTGCCGTGCTCGAGGATGACGTGGTGGTGGAGGTGCGCCCGGATGCGGTCGTGTTCGCCGATCGCGCGGTGCGCCCCAGCGCGCTCACCATCTGGACGGCGGGCTTCGGCGTGCCGGAGTTGGCGGCCAACAGCGGTCTGCACACCGACGCATTGGGCCGGCTGCTCACCGACGAGACGCTGACCAGCGTCGACGACTCGCGGGTCATTGCTGCCGGCGATGCGACCTGCCCGTCGGGCCAGCCGCTGCGGATGAGCTGCCAGGCGGCGGGACCGCTCGGGGCGCAGGCCGCCAACACCGTACTGAGCCGGATCGCGGGCACCTCGCCGGCCGCCATCGACCAGGCGTTCGTGGCGCAGTGTGTCAGCCTGGGCCGACGCGCCGCCACCTTGCAGTTCACCCACAAGGACGACACGCCGGCGAAGTTCTACCTCCGTGGCCGGGTGGCCGCATCGGCGAAGGAGGCGATCTGCAAGGGCACGGTGTGGGGGTTGCGCCGCGAGGCCCGCAAGCCCGGCTCAACCCTCATCGTCAAGGGCGGCAAGCGTCCCGGGCAGCCGGTGTTCGAACCCGAGGTGGTCAGGGAACCGTGACCAGCTCGTCGAGCGAGCACGCCGAACGGTTCACCCATCTACGGCCGCTGCTGTTCACGATCGTCTACGAAATCCTTGGCTCTGCAACGGAATCCGACGACGTGCTACAGGACAGCTATCTGCGGTGGGCTGAAGTGGACCTCGCGACGGTGCGCGACACCAAGTCGTATTTGGCGCAACTGGTGACCCGCCAGGCGCTCAATGCGCTGCGGGCGAGTTCCCGCCGCCGCGAGGACTACATCGGCCCGTGGCTGCCCGAGCCACTGCTGCTTGACGAGCACGATGCGTCGGCGGATGTGGTGCTGGCCGAGTCGGTTTCGATGGCGATGCTCGTGCTGCTCGAGACGCTGACCCCCGACGAGCGTGCGGTGTTCGTGCTGCGCGAGGTGTTCGGCTTCGACTACGACGAAATCGCCGGGGCAGTAGGCAAATCCGTGGCGACGGTGCGCCAGGTGGCGCACCGTGCCCGTGAGCATGTGCACGCGCGGCGGAAGCGGTTCGAACCCGCCGACGCCGCCATGACCACGCAGATCACCGAGCAGTTCATGACCGCCGCGTCCACCGGTGACGTGGAGGGGCTGCTGTCGATGCTGGCGCCGGACGCCACGTGGACAGCCGACGGTGGCGGCAAGGTCAGCGCGGCGCGCCGTCCGGTGGTCGGCGCGAAGAAGGTCGCCAATGTCCTGATGGGCATATTCCGGTTCGGGCAACGCATGCCGGACGTGCGCATCGAGATGGTCAACTGCAACAACGCCCCGGCGATGGTCGTCCACAGCGGCGACCACCTTGAAGGCGTATTCCTCATCGAGATCATCGACGGCAAGATCACCAACTTCTACGCCATGCGCAACCCGGACAAGCTCGTCGCACTGGCCGCTACCCGTCATATCAGCCGTTAGTGAAGTGGGTCACAATCGCCGATGTGCTGTCACAAGCGGACGGCGGCCGGGATCTCAAGGGCATGACTGATAACAACACCACAAACAAGGTCGTCGTCATCGGCGGCGGTTACGCCGGGACATTGGCCGCCAACCATCTGCGGATGCGCGGAGACTGGGAGATGCCGGACATCACTCTCGTCAACCCGCGCCCGAAGTTCGTCCAGCGCATTCGGCTAGACCAACTCGTGGCCGGTACCGGAGACGCCACCGCCGACTACGGCACCCTCCTCGGTGCGGGTATCCGACTGGTCGTCGATACCGCCACCCGCATCGACAGCGCAACACGCACGGTACAGCTGGCATCGGGCAGCGCCCTGGATTACGACTACGTCATCTACGCGGTGGGCAGCACGGGCACCCTTCCCGCGTCGGTGCCTGGCGCGGCCGAATTCGCCTATTCCGTCGCTGAATTCGAGCATGCCCTGCGGCTACGCGATGCACTCGACAACCTGGACCCTGATGCGCCCGTGACCGTTGTCGGCGCTGGGCTGACCGGGATCGAGGCGGCGACGGAATTCGCTGAGCAGGGTCGCAGAGTCACGCTGGTATGTGGCGGTCAGTTGGGGCCGTCGTTGTCCGGTCCGGGCCGACGGTCGGTCGCCAAGGTGCTGGCCAGGCTTGGGGTCGCCGTGCTCGAGACCGACGTGGTGACCGAGGTGCGGCCCGATGCGGTGGTCTTCGCCGACGGCGCGGTACGACCGAGCGCGGTCACGATATGGGCGGCCGGGTTCGGTGTGCCGGACCTTGCGGCCAACAGCGGCTTGCGCACCGACGCCCTGGGCCGGCTGCTCACCGACGAAACGCTGACCAGCGTCGACGACCCACGCATCATCGCCGCAGGCGACTGCGCTTCCCCGTCGGGCGCGCCGCTGCGGATGTGCTGCGCATCCGCCTCCCAACTCGGTCCCCAGGCCGCCAACACGGTGCTGAGCCGGATCGCGGGCACCGCCCCTGCCGAGTTCGATTACGCCATACCGGGGGCGTGCATCAGCCTCGGCCGCCGCGTCGGCATTCTGCAGTTCGGCCGAAAGGACGACACGGCAGTAAACTTCTACATCAGCGGCCGCATCGCCGCCTACGTCAAGGAAGCGATCTGCAAGGGCACGCTGTGGGGCCTCCGTCGTGGAGCCCGCAAGCCCGGCTCGGCGTTCTGGCTCAAGGGCGGCCCGCGTCCCGAGCAGGCGGTGCTCGAACCCGAAGTGGTCAGGAACCCGTGACCGCCAATAACGAGCACGCCGAACGGTTCACCCTACTGCGGCCGCTGCTGTTCACGATCGTCTACGAAATCCTCGGTTCCGCAACGGAATCCGACGACGTGCTACAGGACAGCTATCTGCGGTGGGCCGAAGTGGACCTCGCGACGGTGCGCGACACCAAGTCGTATCTGGCGCAACTGGTGACCCGCCAAGCGCTCAAGGCGCTGCGGACGAGCGCCCGCCGTCGCGAGGACTACATCGGCCCGTGGCTGCCCGAGCCGCTGCTGCTCGACGACCGGGACGCGTCGGCGGACGTGGTACTGGCCGAGTCGGTGTCTATGGCGATGCTCGTGCTGCTCGAGACGCTGACCCCCGACGAGCGCGCCGTGTTCGTGCTGCGCGAGGTATTCGGCTTCGACTACGACGAAATCGCCAGAGGGGTGGGCAAATCCGCGGGAGCGGTGCGGCAGGTGGCACACCGCGCCCGCGCGCATGTGCACGCGCGACGTAAGCGGTTCGAGCCGGTCGATCCCGAGGAGAGCGCGCGCATCACCGAGCAGTTCCTGACCGCGGCTGCGACCGGCGACATGGACGGGCTCATGGCGCTGCTGGCGGTGGATGTCACCTCGATCGCCGATGGCGGCGGTCGGGCCGGCGCGGCACGCCGGCCGGTGGTCGGGGCCGCCAAGGTGGCCGCCGCGATTATCAGAGGGATGCAAACGGGCCTGCCCGACATGCGCTTCGAGATCATGACGGCGAACAGCGCACCAGCCGTTGCGGTGTACTCCGGCGATCTGTTGGAGGCGATCTTCACCCTCGAGATCAGCGGCGGCAGGATCACCCACTTCTACGCCATCGCCAATCCGGACAAGCTGGCCGCCATCGCGGTCCCGCGGAGCATCAGCCGATAGCTGTCTGCCACGCTTAGTCGGTGCGGATCGAGCGGCTTGGCGACCTGGGCAGCGCGCCTGCGGTGCTGCGCGCCATCGCTTCCGGCGCGGAGCGGCACGACTTGCCGCCGCCCGCCGCCCTGATCGGCGAGTGGTTCGGCTCCGCGGCGGTCATCGCGCCGTCGCTGGAGGCCGTCGCCGTTGACGACGTCTTCGCCGTGCCCACAGGTGATTCCGGTGGTGCGATCGGCGGCGGCTGGTTCGGCTATCTCTCCTACCCCGACGCGGGAGTCGACGGTCTTGGGCCCCGGATTCCCGAGGCGGCCGGCGGCTGGTCGGATTGCGTGCTGAGACAGGACCGCGACGGGCACTGGTGGTATGAAAGCCTTTCCGGTGCACCGCTTTCGGAGTGGGTAACCGAGGCGTTGCGGTCACGAGTGCCGGCGCGCGAGTACAGCATCGCGTGGGGCGAGGCTGACCGCGAGGCGCACCGCCTCGGCGTACTCGATTGTTTGGAAGCGATCGCGGCGGGCGAGATCTACCAGGCCTGCGTATGCACGCAGTTCGCCGGCCGTCTCGAGGGCGCGCCGGTCGACTTCTTCGTCGACGTGGTGGAGCGTACGTCGCCTGCGCGGGCCGCCTACGTGGCCGGCGATTGGGGAGCGGTGGCGTCGTTATCGCCGGAGCTCTTTCTCCGTCGCTGCGGTGAAACGCTGGCGTCGAGCCCGATCAAGGGCACACTGCCGCGGCATGCGGATCCGTCGGAGCTGCGGGCGTCGGTGAAGGACGTGGCGGAGAACATCATGATCGTCGATCTGGTCCGCAACGACCTCAGCCGCGTCGCGATCACAGGCACGGTCACCGTGCCCGAGCTGTTGGAGGTGCGACCGGCGCCGGGCGTGTGGCATCTGGTTTCGACGGTGGCGGCGCGCGTGGGCGTGGATGTGCCGATGGCTGCAGTTCTGGATGCGACGTTTCCGCCTGCATCGGTGACCGGCACGCCGAAGATGCGGGCCCGTCAGCTGTTGGCCGGTTGGGAACCGCGACGCCGCGGAGTATATTGCGGCACAGTCGGTTTGGCATCGCCGATTGCTGGGTGTGAACTCAATGTGGCGATCCGGACGGTGGAGTTCGACGCCTCCGGCAACGCGATTCTCGGTGTCGGCGGCGGTATCACCGCTGACTCCGATCCGGACCGGGAATGGGACGAGTGCCTACACAAGGCCGCACCGATCATCGGCGCCGCGGTTCAGCGTCGAATCTCCGCACACAGCCGATCCCAGTTGCCCGAGGCGATCTTGTCCCGATCGCCGTCGTCAAGCTCCTCGAGGAAGCGGCGGGCGACGCCGCCGCCCGTCGGGACGAACGGATAGTCCGCGGCGAACATGATGCGATCGGCGCCGAGGACTTCCAGCGCCCAGCGCAGGTAACGCGTACTGAAAACGCCTCCCGGAGTGACGAACACGTTGGAGCGCACGTACTCCGACACGGGCCGCTCGAGGTGGGCAATCCCCGTCATTCTGTCGATGCGGTCCAGGAAGAACAACACGACCTCGCCCCAGTGGCCCATGATCACCTGCAGGTCGGGAAAGCGGTCGAACACCCCGGCGAGTATGAGCCGAAGCAGTTGAGTGCCTGCGTCGTAATGCCAGCCGACACCGTGGGTCGCGAAGGCGGCGTCGATGACGTCGTCGAACCCCGAGTAGTACGCCTCGCGCACCGCCGCCGGCGGTGCCTGCGGGTGCAGATACAGCGGCGCGCGCAATGCCTCGGCAGCCTCGAACACCGGCCAGAAATCCCGGTGGTCGATGGGCTTGTCGCGGACCCGGCTGAACACGAGCGCACCATTGAAGCCCAAAGTGGTTACGGCCCGGCCTAGTTCGGCCGCCGCCGCGTCAGGATCAGGGGCGGCGAGAGTGGCGAATCCCTGCAGGCGGTCGGGGTGTGCTCGCACGGCATCGGCGAGTTGGTCGTTGCATTCCGTCTGCAGCGCCACCGCGTCGGCCGGGGCGAGGTCCCACAGCCCTGGCGTTGTCAACGAGGCCACCTGCACGTCGACACCGGCGTCGGCCATCGCATCGAAGCGCTGCTCACCGATCTCCAGCAGGCGTCGCTCGACCTCGGCCGGCGTACCAGCCGCCGCAGGGTCGCGCCATCTCGGATCGAGTTTCGACCAGGCATCGAGGACCTCGGCGGTGACGTAATGCTCTTCCAACCCAACGACTCTCACAGCTCCTCCTCAGGTATTCGACAAGACGTGGACGAACACCTCTTCCGTCATACGCCTCATTCCCGTGAGCGCAGAACTGCTTCGTAGAGCTCACGGCGCGTCGGCGAGCCTGGATTCGCGGCGATCACCTCGGCACACGCGTCTTTGACCCGAATGCCGTCGTCGACGAGTTCGTTCACGTCTGCCACCAGCGTCGCCAGGTCGGCCTTCGGCGTCGCACCCGCAAGCACGACGGTGACCTCGCCGAGCACGCCGTCGGTCGCCCACTCGGCGAGCTTCCCGATCGAGCCGCGAATGATCTCCTCGTGCGTCTTGGTCAGCTCGCGGCAGACAACGGCACGCCGCTCGGACCCCAGCGCGTCGACCGCGTCCTTGAGCGTCGCCGCCAGCCGCCGCGGTGACTCGAAGAACACGCACGTGCGCGGCTCGGCGGCCAGCGTCTTGAGCCAGGACATGCGCGCCGAGTGCTTGCGCGGCGCGAAGCCCTCGAAGCAGAACCTCTCCGACGGCAACCCGGACACCGCCAGCGCCGTCGTGACCGCCGACGGGCCCGGCAGGCAGTGCACGGCCAGCCCGGCCTCGATACACGCGGCCACCAGCCGGTAGCCCGGATCGCTGATCAGCGGCATGCCGGCGTCACTGACCAGCAGGACCGTCGCCCCTGCCTCGATCTCTTCGACCAGCGCAGGAACCCGCGACGCCTCGTTTGCGTCGTACAGGCTGACCACCTTGCCTGCGGGCTTGACCTCGAGCGACTGGGCGAGGGTGCGGATCCGGCGGGTGTCCTCGGCGGCGATCACGTCCGCGCTCGCCAGGGCCCTGACCAGCCGGGCGGAAGCGTCCGACGGCTGGCCCAGCGGCGTGGCGCCGATGAGCAGTCGGCCGGTGGTCATCAGCACAGCCTACGATCGCTGTCGTGACCGCCCCGGCCGATGAACTCGTTGCCAAGGGGCGCGCGGTCCCCGTCATCAGTCCCGCGCCCCTGGTGCCCGTCGCCGACTTCGGGCCGGTCGACCGGCTGCAGGGCTGGGCGATGACGGCCGTCGTCACCGCGCTGGCCGCCTTGACCCGTTTCCTGAACCTGGGCTCGCCGACCGATGCAGGCACGCCGATCTTCGACGAGAAGCACTACGCGCCACAGGCGTGGCAGCTCCTGCACAACCACGGCGTGGAGGACAACCCTGGCTACGGGCTGGTGGTCCACCCGCCGGTCGGCAAGCAGTTGATCGCGCTCGGTGAGGCGCTGTTCGGCTACAACGGGCTGGGCTGGCGGTTCTCCGGCGCGGTGTGCGGCGTCATTCTGGTGCTGTTGGTTGTGCGGATCGGGCGGCGGATCAGCCGGTCGACGTTGGTCGGGGGGATCGCCGGGCTGCTGCTGATCTGCGACGGGGTCAGCTTCGTCGCGTCGCGCACCGCGCTGCTTGACGGATTTCTGACCGTGTTCGTGGTCGCGGCGTTCGGTGCTTTGATGGTCGACCGCGACCAGGTGCGGGAGCGCATGCACGTCGCTCTGCTGGAGGGCCGCATCGGCGAGACGCCGTGGGGTCCGCGGCTGGGCGTGCGGTGGTGGCGGTTCGGCGCCGGCGTGATCCTCGGATTGGCTTGTGCGACAAAGTGGTCCGGGCTGTACTTCATCGTGTTCTTCGGAGTTATGACGCTGGCGTTCGACATCGCCGCGCGCAGGCAGTATCGAGTGCCGCGGCCGTGGGTCGGCGCGTTCCGGCGCGACCTCGGCCCGTCGTTGTACGCGCTGGTGTTGATTACGTTCGGCGTGTACCTGGCGTCGTATG
>JAJKIB010000010.1 GCA_021154745.1 Mycobacterium sp. | reverse complement strand
TCGCGATCGCCACGCTGGGCCTGTATCTCCTTGTACCGGGCGAACTTTCGGTCAACCCCGTCGAGATGGGCAACGCCAAACTGCTCGTGCTCGGCATCTGCACGACGCTCGGCGTGTTCGCCCAGACCGCGGTGCTTCTGGTCGCCATCCGCAAGGAGCGGATCAGCCTACGTCCGCTGTGGGGCATCGACGCCCGGCTCAAGAAGTTCGGCACCATGGCGGCGGCCATGGTGCTGTACGTGTTGATCAGCCAGATCGGGTTGATCGTCGGCAATCAGATCGCAAGTCAGGCAGCGGCTTCCGGCCCGGCGATCTACAACTACACCTGGTTGGTGCTGATGCTGCCGTTCGGCATGATCGGCGTCACGGTGCTGACGGTGGTGATGCCGCGGCTGAGCCGCAACGCTGCGGCGAACGACACCCCTGCCGTGCTCGCCGACCTGTCGCTGGCCACCCGGCTGACGATGGTCACGCTGATCCCGATCGTCGCGATGATGACCGTCGGGGGGCCGGCGATCGGCAGCGCGCTGTTCGCATACGGCAACTTCGGTGCTGTCGACGCCGGCTACCTAGGCATGGCGATCACGTTGTCGGCCTTCACGCTGATCCCGTATGCCCTTGTGCTGCTTCAGCTTCGGGTCTTCTACGCACGCGAGCAGCCGTGGACTCCAATTCTGTTGATCGTCGTTATCACCACCGTGAAGATCGTGGCGTCGCTGATTGCGCCCTACTTGACCGACGACCGGGAACTGGTGGCGGGTTATCTCGGGCTGGCCAACGGCGTTGGTTTCCTGGCCGGCGCCACGGTCGGCTACTTCCTGTTGCGCGCCAGCCTGAATCCCCCCGGCGGACGGCTCATCAGCCTTGCGGTGGTGCGCACCATTCTGGTCACGGTCGCCGCATCACTGATCGCGGGCCTCGTCGCCCACGTCATCGATCAGCTTCTCGGGCTCGAGTCGCTGACCCGCAACTGGGGCGGCGGCGGTTCACTGCTGCGACTGTTCGTGCTCGGCCTGATCATGGTGCCGATCATCGCCGGGGTGATGTTGGCTGCCCGAGTGCCCGACGCGCAGTCCGCACTGGCTGCCGTCCAGCGCCGCCTCGGCCGGCGCTCGACGGTAGCCGTACCGCCAACCACCCCGGCCGACCGGTCACAGCCGGGCCGCCCCCTCACGTACTCTGATCAGAGGAATTCGTTCGCGTCACGCCACCGTCAATTCCCCGCGGCGGCCCGGCGCGGACCTCCGGCCGGGGTTGCCGGGGAGGGGTTGAGGAAGGGACCAGCGGTGACCGACGACCAAGCGACCGGCGCCGCGGGCCCCGACAGCACTGCCACGACGAAGATCCCGCGCCCGTCGGTATCTGATTCGGCGGCTCGGCCGCCGGCTGACGACTTCGCGCCCGACGTGCCGGTCGACGGCATCGACCACGACGTGCGGGAGCCCGAGGCGACCGCACCCTTCGCCGAGCCCGCCAACGGGACCGCGCCCATGCCGGTCTCCGGCCGCCCGCCCGCCGACTACGGCGGCGACCCGACCCGAGAACCGGTCGCATTCGCGCCGCCACGGGAACCGCCAATCGAGTCTGCGACCTCCGACGAGGACGTGCACCTCATTCCGGGCGCCACCATCGGCGGCGGCCGCTACCGGCTCCTGGTCTTCCATGGCGGACCGCCCAACCTCCAGTTCTGGCAGGCGCTCGACACCGCACTGGACCGGCAGGTGGCGCTGACCTTCGTCGACCCGGACGCGACCCTGCCCGACGAGCAGGTGCAGGAGATTCTGTCTCGCACGCTGAAGCTGAGCCGGCTGGACATGCCTGGCGTCGCCCGGGTGCTCGACGTGGCCAGCACCGGCTCCGGCGGGCTGGTGGTCTCGGAATGGGTCCGCGGCGGGTCACTGCCCGAAGTGGCCGAGACGTCCCCGTCGCCGATCGGCGGGGCCCGCGCCATCCAATCGCTGGCCGCAGCCGCCGAGGCCGCCCATCGGTCGGGTGTCGCCTTGTCGATCGACCATCCCAGCCGCGTGCGGGTCAGCATCGAGGGCGACGTGGCGCTGGCGTTCCCGGCGACGCTGCCCGACGCCACGCCGGAGGACGACATCCGCGGTATCGGGGCTGCGCTCTACGCGCTGCTGATCAACCGCTGGCCACTGCCGGAGTCCGGCGTGCGCAGCGGGTTGGCGCCCGCCGAGCTGGACGCGGCGGGCCAGCCGATCGAACCGCGGGCCGTCGACCGCGACATCCCGTTCCAGATCTCGGCGGCAGCGGCGCGGGCGGTGCAGGAGGGCGGCGGCATCCGCAGCGCGCCCACCCTGCTGAACCTGCTGCAGCAGGCCACCGCCATCGCCGACCGCACGGAGCTCATCGCCCCCGTCGACGAACCCGGGCTCCCGCCGGCGTCGCGCTTCCGCGGTGCGCCCGCCGGCGACCCCGAGTCCGCGTCGCGCCGCCGCAGGGGCCTGATGATCGGGCTCGGTGTGGGCGGCGCGATCATCGTCGTCGCGTTGATCGTGCTGGCGTCGGTGTTGAGCCGGATCTTCGGCGACGTCGGCGGTGGGCTCGGCGGCGACGAACTGGGCCTGAACGCGCCGACCACGTCGGCAGAGGGCGGCGACAGCTCGAGCGGAAAGACCGTCAAACCCGTTCGCGTAACGGTGTTTTCACCCGAGGGCGAACCGGATGCACCTGATCAGGCCGCGCTGGCCATCGATGGCAATGCCTCGACGGTATGGCCCATCGACACCTATACGGATCCGGTGCCGTTCCCGAACTTCAAGAACGGCGTCGGGCTGATGCTCCAGCTGGCAGCGCCGACGAAGCTGGGCGAGGTCACCATCAACCTGAACAGCACGGGCACCGCGGTGGAGATCCGCTCGTCGCAGACGCCGACGCCGTCGTCACTGACCGACACGACCGAGTTGAGCCAGGCCACCACCCTCAAGCCCGGCACGAACACAATCAAGGTCGACAACGCGTCGCCGACATCCAACGTGCTGGTGTGGGTGTCCACGCTGGGCCAGGTCAACGGCCAGAGCCGGTCCGACATCGCGGAGATCACGCTCCAGGCCGCGTCCTGACCGGCGGCGTGACCGCCTCCATCCCCAGCGCCGCAAACTAGTGTCGGGACCCACCCTCGGCGCCGTTTAGTGTTCGGCTGTGGGGAGCGTCGGGGGAATCGACCGGTCAGACGACGAGTTGCTGGCGGCGCACGTCGCCGGCGACCGGTACGCGTTCGAGGAGCTGTTCTATCGACACCACCGTCAGCTGTACCGGCTCGCGCAGATCAGCAGCCGGAACCCCGAAGACGCCGCGGATGCGCTGCAGGACGCGATGCTGAAGGCACATCGCAGTGCGCCCGCCTTCCGCCATGACTCAGCGGTCAGCAGCTGGCTCTACCGCATCGTGGTCAACGCGTGCCTCGACCGGTTGCGGCGGCACAGGGCGCACCCCACCACCGCCTTAGAGGACGACGCCTGCCGTGTGGTCGACCCGGCACCGCGGGTGGAGACCGCGATCGTGGTGGAGCGGGCCCTGCTGCGGCTTCCCGTGGAACAGCGCGCCGCTGTCGTCGCCGTCGACATGCAGGGCTACTCGGTGGCCGAGACCGCGCGGATGCTGGGCATCGCCGAGGGCACCGTGAAGAGCCGCTGTTCACGGGCCAGGGCCAAGCTGGCCGAGGCGCTCGAGTATTTCAACGCCGGCGCCGCCGCAGCGACCGAGGGGAACCACGACGATCCCGCGGCCGTCTAACCGTTCGTGGTGGAGACTGGCTCGCGTCAGGGTGTGGCGCAACCGGCGGGGGCAGCGATGGACAACGACGCGGGCCACGACCCCGAGCCGCTGACGCCCGAGTTGCTGGCCGACCTTCAGGCGGGTCTTCTCGACGACGTCACCGCCGCGGCGCTGCGCCAGCGCGTTCGCGCCGACCCTCAGGCTGCGGACATGCTCGCCTCACTCGACCGGGTCCGCCGCGACCTTGCCGAACTCGGCATCGACGAGGCCTCCGCACCCGACGTCTCCGCCGACGTGACCGCGCGGGTTGGCGCTGCGTTGCAGGCCGAGCCGGCGCCCCAGTCGCCCGGCGGGCCCGCACATTCACTTCGGCACACGCCGCGGTGGCAGCTGGTCGCCCTCGTGGCCGGTGTTGCAGCGGTGGTCGTGGGCGTGGTGGTCGGCGGGACGATGCTGGTGCGGGATCAGGCGCCGACGCGGTCTGCGGGGCCGACGGCCCAGAAGATCACCGTGTCGCGGCCGGTGACCGACCTCCCACTGTCGGGTCCACAGCTCGTCGACCTGCTCTCACACAGCCCCGATTACGGGCCGCTCGCGGACCCGCAACGACGCGCGTCCTGTCTGTCCGGGCTGGGTTACTCGGCGGCGACGGCGGTGCTGGGTGCACGAACAGTCGACATGCAGGGACGGCCCGCGGTGCTGATGCTGCTGCCCGCCGACACGCCGAGAATGGTCGTCGCGGTCGTCGTCGAACCGGACTGCAATCCAGCTCACACCGGCCTGCTGGCCAATACGTTGGTCACCCGTCCGTAATCTGTCCTGCAAGCCGCGGGGAACACCGGGGCATACGCTGGTGTTTGTACCCATGCCGACGCGATACGGCAGAAAGGCTCGTATGACCTCCTCATCCACCGTTCATGACGTGATCGTTATCGGCTCAGGTCCGGCCGGCTACACGGCAGCCATCTACGCGGCCCGCGCACAGCTCAAGCCGCTGGTGTTCGAAGGCACCCAGTTCGGCGGCGCGCTGATGACCACCACCGAGGTGGAGAACTATCCCGGCTTCCGCGAGGGCATCACCGGTCCTGAATTGATGGACGAGATGCGCGAGCAGGCACTGCGCTTCGGTGCGGATCTGCGGATGGAGGACGTCGACGCGGTCTCCCTGGACGGACCCGTCAAGTCCGTCACCGTCGGCGACGAGACGTACCGGGCACGCGCCGTCATCCTGGCGATGGGTGCGGCCGCCCGACACCTCGGCGTGCCCGGTGAGGAAGCGCTGATCGGCATGGGCGTCAGCACGTGTGCCACTTGTGACGGATTCTTCTTCCGTGATCAGGACATCGCAGTGGTCGGCGGCGGCGACTCGGCGATGGAGGAGGCCACCTTCCTGACCCGGTTCGCCCGCAGCGTCACACTCATCCACCGCCGCGAGGACTTCCGCGCCTCCAAGATCATGCTGGAGCGGGCCCGCACCAACGAGAAGATCACGTTCCTCACCAACACCGCGGTGACCGCGATCGAGGGCGATCCGAAGGTTTCCGGTGTGCGGCTGCGCAACACGGTCACCGGCGAAGAGTCGGAGCTCGCCGTCACCGGTGTGTTCGTTGCGATCGGCCACGACCCGCGCTCGGAATTGGTGCGTGGTCAGGTCGACCTCGACCCGGAGGGCTACGTGTCGGTCAAGGGCCGGACCACGAGCACGTCGGTGGATGGGGTTTTCGCGTGCGGCGACCTCGTCGACCACACCTACCGCCAGGCGATCACCGCGGCAGGCACCGGCTGTTCGGCCTCCATCGACGCCGAGCGTTGGCTCGCTGAAACCGCCTCTGCCACAACCGATGACAGCACTGATCTGATTGGAGCACAGCTATGACCGAGAAGACTTCCGCAACGGTCGCCGTAACCGACGATTCGTTCTCCGACGACGTGCTGTCGAGCAATACCCCGGTGCTGGTGGACTTCTGGGCCACCTGGTGCGGTCCGTGCAAGATGGTCGCTCCGGTGCTCGAGGAGATCGCCAACGAGAAGGCAGGTGCCCTCACGGTGGCCAAGCTCGACGTCGACGCCAACCCCGCGACCGCGCGCGACTTCCAGGTGGTGTCCATCCCGACGCTGATCCTGTTCAAGGACGGCGCTCCGGTGAAGCGGATCGTCGGCGCGAAAGGCAAGGCCGCACTGCTGCGCGAGCTCGCTGACGTGGTCTAACGCCGCGATTCGCGGGCCGGACACCCGCCTGGGGTTTTCTCGAAATCCAGAACCGTCTGCGACAATGCTGCCTAGCTGTCTTTGCCTTGTCAGCGCCGTTGGACGCTGACAGCCGACGGCCCGCAAGGCAGCCGGGAAAGGGTCGAGTATGTCGAGTCTGCGTCGCGGCGACCGCGGGGGTGCGGTCACCGAGATCCGGGCGGCGCTGGCGGCGTTGGGGATGATCGAAAGCCCGGACGACGACCTGACCACCGGTAGGCGCGTCGCTGTGGATCTGTTCGATGACGAACTCGACCACGCCGTGCGCGCGTTCCAACAGCACCGCGGATTGCTGGTCGACGGCATCGTCGGCGAGGCGACTTTCCGTGCGCTGAAAGAGGCTTCGTACCGGTTGGGTGCACGCACACTCAATCACCAGTTCGGTGCGCCGATGTACGGCGACGACGTCGCTACGCTGCAGGCCCGGCTGCAGGACCTCGGGTTCTACACCGGACTCGTCGACGGGCACTTCGGCCTGCAGACGCACAATGCGCTGATGTCGTATCAGCGCGAGTACGGCCTGTATCCGGACGGTATCTGCGGCCCGGAAACGTTGCGCTCGTTGTACTTTCTGGGCTCGCGGGTTACCGGCGGCTCGCCACACGCCATCCGCGAAGAGGAGCTGGTTCGTCGCTCCGGGCCACGATTGTCTGGCAAACGGATCATCATCGATCCGGGCCGCGGCGGTACCGATCACGGCCTGATCATGAATGGGCCGGCGGGGCCGATCAGCGAGGCAGACATCCTGTGGGACTTGGCAAGTCGGCTCGAAGGTCGGATGACGGCCATCGGTATGGAGACGTTCCTGTCGCGGCCGGTCAACCGTGCCCCGTCCGACGTCGAACGCGCCGCGACGGCCAACACCGTCGGCGCGGACTTTATGATCAGCCTGCGCTGCGCCAATCACGTCAGCCCGGCGGCCAACGGTGTGGCGTCGTTTCACTTCGGCAATTCGCACGGGTCGGTGTCCACCATCGGCCGCATGCTGTCTGACTTCATTCAGCGAGAAGTCGTGGCGCGCACCGGATTACGTGACTGCCGGACCCACGGCCGGACCTGGGACCTGCTGCGGCTGACCCGGATGCCCACCGTCCAGGTCGACGTCGGCTACATCAGCAACCCGCGCGACCGGGGCATGCTCGTGGACGCCTCGGCCCGCGACTCGATCGCTGAAGGCGTCCTCGCCGCCGTCAAGCGACTGTACCTGCTCGGCAAGAACGACCGGCCGACGGGCACATTCACCTTCGCCGAGCTGCTGGCTCACGAACTGTCGGTCGAGCAGGCCGGTCGGGTCAGCCCCAGCTGATCGACTCGGCACGAACCGCCGCTTACGGATCTCAGTCGCAGGGACCCACGCCCGCACCGACCGGCTGTTGCAGCTGTGAGGATTCCAGCAGCCGCTCCAACGCAGCCTCGACATCGGCCTTCCAGCCCAACCCTTCTTCTAGTTCGAGCCGCAGCCGCGGAAAGTACCGGTGGTGCGTGACGACGACGAAGCCGGTGTCCTGGAGCAGGTCGGCGTCCAGCACGCACTGCTCAACCGAGCAGTCCCCCAGCACCTCGACGACGGGCCGCAACTCAGGCGAAACGAGTCGAGGATCCGAGAGTTCGGTCACCTCGGCGGTATGCCCGAACGCTTCGAGCGCGCGTACGCCGCGGCGGACGAGATCGCCGACCACCGACGCGATCAGGTGACGGGACATCGCCTCGACATCATGGCCGGATTCGACTCCGAGTGAGGTGAGTAGGACGGCGTCGGCGCTCACCGGCCCGGTGGGGAACCGACGCGCACGGGGCACCGCACCCGGCGGCGCGTAGAACGCGTATCCGAGGCAAGGACTGTCTCCGACGCCGAGCGGCATCGCGGGATCCTCCTCGTCGCCGGCCCTCACGTCGCTGTCGCGGCAGTGCACCGCCATCTGGCCGCACGACCCCCACTCCAGCATGACCATCGACAGCCAGGCTTCCTTCTCGAATTCGGGATCGCTCAGGTGATCGTCGGCGCGCAGGGTCGACGGATCCACCTCCCAGTACACGCATCGGCGGGCGTGCTTGGGCAGCTGCTCGAACGCTTCGAGACGCAGAGGCGTTATTCGCGCTGCCACTAAACTCCCCGAGTTCTACACGGTGCTGAAATGCACGGCTGCCACTCCAGGATAGAAGCACGCGCCGCCGAAGGCCCGCTTTCACCGGGTTCCCTCATCGGCCAGCGCGCTCAGATTGAATCCGGTTGCAGCACATGGGTTTTCCTTCGTAAGCGGCGTGACGACGACTTGTTGGACCGGTTTGTGTCACAGTGACGTAATTACCTCGTGTCGTAGGTCAGCTGTTCGACGAACTCATAAGGTCGACTATCCGTTGCAAGTCTTCGACCGATCCGAACTCCACCACGATCTTGCCCTTGCGTTTGCCAAGGCTGACCGTAACGCGCGTATCGAACGCAGTCGACAGCCGCTCAGCAACGTCCTGCAGACCCGGCATGTGAATCGGCTTGCGGCGAGGTGCGGACGGCGCCGCGGTGGTGTCGCGGTTCGCCAGCGTGACGGCCTCCTCGGTGGCACGCACCGACAGACCCTCGGCGACGATGCGAGCCGCCAGCTCCTCCTGATGCTCCGCGCCGCCCTCGAGGGACAGCAGCGCGCGGGCATGCCCGGCCGACAGCACGCCGGCAGCAACCCGCCGCTGCACCGCGATCGGCAGCCGCAGCAATCGGATCATGTTGGTGATCAGCGGGCGGGACCGGCCGATGCGGGCGGCGAGTTCATCGTGGGTGACGCCGAACTCGTCGAGCAGCTGCTGATAGGCGGCCGCTTCTTCCAGCGGGTTCAGCTGGACGCGATGGATGTTCTCCAGCAGGGCGTCGCGCAGCATGCTGTCGTCCGCGGTCTCCCGCACGATCGCGGGGATGGTGGCCAGGCCGGCCTGCTGGGCGGCGCGCCAGCGCCTCTCCCCCATGACGAGCTGATACCGCGGCGCGGCGGTAGGCGTAGCCGGCACGGCCCGCACGACGATCGGCTGCATGAGGCCGAACTCGCGAATGGAGTGAACGAGCTCCGCCAGGGATTCCTCATCGAAGACCTGGCGCGGCTGCCTCGGGTTCGGGTCGATCGTCGACGGATCGATCTCTCGGTAGACGGCGCCGACTTCGGCGCCCGCGACCGGCGGCCCGCCGATCACCACGTCCGCGGCCGCGTCGCCCATCCGGTGTCCGAACGAGTCCCCGTCCCCCTCGGCGGGACCGGTGGGGATGAGGGAGGCGAGGCCTCGACCCAGGCCGCTTCGCTTACGTGTCGGTTGGGTCATGACTATCTCCTCTTCGCGTAAGCGCTCATCGGGCTGGTCCCTGGGTAGCTCGTTCGGCAAGCTCGCGGCTCGCGTCCAAATAGCTCAGCGCACCCCGCGATCCGGGGTCGTAGTCGAGGATCGTCATGCCGTAACCGGGCGCCTCGGACACCTTGACGCTGCGCGGGATGACGGTCCGCAGCACCTTCTCGCCGAAGTGTGACCGCACATCGGCGGCCACCTGGTCGGCCAGCTTGGTGCGGCCGTCGTACATCGTGAGGACTACGGTGGTCACGTTCAGTTCCGGATTGAGGTGCGACTTGACCATCTCGATGTTGCGCAGCAGCTGCCCCACCCCCTCGAGGGCGTAGTACTCGCACTGGATCGGGATCAGCACCTCGGGTGCCGCGACGAGTGCGTTGATGGTCAGCAGGCCCAGCGACGGTGGGCAGTCGATGAAGACGTAGTCGAAGTCGTAATTCTTGAGTTCGGCGAGCGCGGTGCGCAGTCTTCCTTCGCGAGCCACCATGCTGACCAATTCGATCTCGGCGCCGGCGAGGTCGATCGTCGCCGGCACGCAGAACAGCCTCTCGCTGTGCGGGCTGCGCTGGATTGCCTCCTGCAACGGGATCTCGCCGATGAGGACCTCATAGGACGACGGCGTCCCCGGCCGGTGTTCGATCCCGAGCGCCGTGCTCGCATTCCCTTGGGGGTCGAGGTCGATCACCAGGGTCCGCAGCCCCTGCAGAGCGAGCGCGGCGGCGACATTGACGGCGGTCGTGGTCTTACCGACGCCGCCCTTCTGATTGGCGATGGTGAAGACGCGTTGCCGCCCTGGGCGCGGCAGCCGTCCCTGGGCCGCGTGCATGAGGCGCACCGCGCGCTCCGCCTCGGCCCCGATGGGCGTGTCTAGTTCGGCTTCGTCGGCCCATGAGTCGGGCGGAGCCGATGTCCATGTTTCACGTGAAACATCCGGCCGTTGCGTCGCATCGGCGGGCGAAGGTACGCCGTCGGGAACCGGACTCATCCTCTTCTCCTGCCCGTTCGTGGCCGCCGGTTCGCTACTCGAACCGTTCCGCCGCGCCGCGCCACGACCGCGGTCGCGGGTAGATCCAAGTAGTCCGCGCCACATCTCACTACCTTTACATCGACCGCACCCAGCGCCGCCATCACACGCCGGTGCTCCCGGATCTCGTCCTCCGCATGTTCGCCTTTGATCGCCACCATGCGTCCATCGGGACGCAGCAGCGGCAGGCTCCACATCGTCAGTTTGTCCAGCGATGCCACCGCCCTGGAGACAACCGTGTCCATCTCCGCCACTTGCTGTCGCACAGACTGTTCCTCGGCCCGCCCCCGGACGATCGTGATCTCGAGATCGAGATCGTCGACCACCTCGAGGAGGAAGTCGCTGCGGCGAAGAAGTGGCTCGATGAGCGTCAGGCGAAGGTCCGGCCGGGCCAACGCCAACGGTATCCCGGGCAAGCCCGCTCCACTACCGATGTCGGCGATCCGCTCCTCGGGATCCAGCAGTTCCCCGATGGCGACACTATTTAATATGTGGCGGTCCCACAGCCGGTCCACTTCTCGCGGCCCGAGGAGTCCGCGTTCGACGCCGGCGCCGGCCAAGATCTCGGCGTACCGCTGCGCTCGATCCATCCTGGATCCGAAGATGGCCTCTGCCGCCCCGGGCGCCGCGGACACCTCCACATGTTTCACGTGAAACATCCTCCGGATCTCCCGGGCCGGAACGAGCAGCCTCGGCAACGAACTACATGCGTGTAACTCTGATCCCTAGTCGAGCAGAACCACGACGCGCCGCGACGGCTCCACGCCCTCGCTCTCGCTGTGCACGCCATCGACAGCGGCCACCGCGTCGTGAACTATCTTGCGCTCGAACGGCGTCATCGGCGCGAGCTGTTCTCGCTCCCCCGACTCCAGCACCCGGTGTGCCACCTTGTCGCCCAGCGCCGCCAACTCCTCGCGACGCCGCCGACGCCAGCGGGCGATGTCGAGCATCAACCGGCTCCGCTCACCGGTCTTCTGATGCACCGCTAACCGGGTCAGCTCCTGCAGCGCGTCGAGCACCTCGCCCTTGCGGCCGACCAACTTGTTGAGGTCGCTGCCGCCGTCGATGCTCACCACCGCGCGGTCGCCCTCGACGTCCAGATCAATGTCCCCATCGAAATCCAACAGGTCCAACAGTTCCTCGAGATAGTCGCCGGCGATCTCGCCCTCGGCCACCAACCGCTCTTCCAGATCGTCAGTGGCCGCAGGTGCGCTCTCCGCGCCGTTCTCCTCTTCCACCAACTCGTCGCTGCGTTCGGTCGTTTCGGCGTCCGTCATGTCTGTCTCTCCCTCATCCCACCGGATAGTGCTCCGGTCAACGTTTCCGTTTCTTGGGCCGCGCTCCCGGGCGCGGAGTCGCTCCTGGGCGCGGTGCGGTGTTGCCCGCCGCCCTACCACCAGTCGGCTTGGCACTGGACGCATCGGTCGCCTCGCCATCGGTCGCGCTGCCATCGGTCACCGAATCCGACACCTCACCGTCAACGGTCGGCGTCTGCGCCTTGCGCGCCCGCTTCGGTTTGGCGCCCGGCGGCGGCGCGTTGGCCGCCCGCCGCTCCTGTGCCTCGAGCTTCTTCGCCTCTTCCTCTTGGGCGATCTTCCCGAACACGTAGTGCTGCTGGCCGAAGGTCCAGATGTTGTTCGCGAACCAGTAGAAGATGATCGCCAGCGGCAGGAACACCCCGCCGACCACCACGCCAAACGGGAACACGTACAGCATCAGCCGGTTCATGATCGCCGTCTGCGGGTTGGCTGCGGCCTCCGGGCTCTGCCGGGCGATCGATGCCCGGCTGTTGAAGTAGGTTGCGATGCCGGCCATGATCATCACCGGCAGGCCGACTCCGATCACGGCGCCTCGGCTGAATTCCGTGAATGCATCCAGACCGTTCGCCTGCGTCATCGATGCGCCCAGCGGGGCGCCGAACAGGTTCGCATCCAGGAAGTGACCGACGTCGGTCGGGCTGAAGATGTAGTTGCCCGTCGCCCTGTTCTGTTCCACCGTCAGGTGCGGCCCGAAGCTGCCGCCGAATCCTCCGGTCACAGTCCGGTTGAACGACCGCAGCACGTGATACAACCCGAGGAACACCGGCAGCTGGGCAAGTACGGGAAGACAACCCATCAGCGGATTGAACCCGTGTTCGCGCTGCAGCTTTTGCATCTCCAGCGCCATCCGCTGGCGGTCCTTGCCGTACTTCTTCTGAAGCGCCTTGATCTGTGGCTGCAGTTCCTGCATCTGTCTCGTCGTCCGGATCTGGCGGACGAACGGCTTGTACAGGATCGCGCGCAGCGTGAAGACCAGGAACATCACCGCGAGCATCCACGCGAAGAAGTTTGAAGGGCCGAGGACGAAGGCGAACGCCTTGTACCAGACCCACATGATCGCCGACACCGGCCAGTAGATGACGTCGAGGCTGAACCAATCAAACACGCGTTTTGCTCTCTCCTCGCAGCGCTGGGGCATCCCAGCGGTCGTCGCCGGCTCGTCCGTCCTCGCTGTCGTGCACATGCGAGGCGCCGCGGCGCATGGGTATCGGGTCCCATCCTCCCCGATGCCACGGGCCGCACTTCAACAGCCGCACCATCGTCAGCCAACCGCCGCGCATCAAGCCGTACTCGCTCAGCGCCTCGACGGCATACTCGCTACAGGTCGGGCTGAACCGGCACGCGGGTAAGCGCATCGGCGAGATGGTGTGGCGATACAGCTCGATTAAGAAGATCACGCCGCGGACAACGGTGGAACGAGCTGAGGTCATCGGCTCGGCGCCCCGTTGCGCGGTCGGGTCCGACGCAATGCCGTCCGCAGTTCCTCTTCGAGCCGCGCCGAGATCGCGTGCCGGCTGCCCGGCAGCGCCCGAATGACCACCCGGTCACCGGCGTTCAGTTCGTCGATCACCGTGCGAGCGACGTGTCGCAGCCGACGGGCGACCCGATGCCGCTGCACCGCGCTCCCAACCGATTTCGAAACGACCAAACCGATGCGAGGTCCGTCGTCGCCGCTGTCGCCCGAAGACCGCAGTGCGTGCACCACGAGATCGGGCTGCACCGCCCGCACCCCGTGACTGACGGTGGCACCGAATTCCGTCGACCGCGTCATCCGGTACCGAGCCGGAAGCACCGCGCTAGATCCCGCGTCGAATCACGCAGTCAGGTTGCGGCGACCCTTGCCGCGCCGGTTCGACACGATCGCCCGGCCGGCCCGGGTGCGCATCCGCAGCCGGAACCCGTGCACCCGCGCCCGACGCCGGTTGTTGGGCTGAAAGGTCCGCTTGCCCTTGGCCACGGCTGTCCACTCCTTGTTGCGTCTGGCAACCGCAACCCACGCCGATGAATCCTCATACCGTGGGGACGCGATTGCCGTTGGTAAGCTCGTCCGTCTTGCTTGCTAACCGGCGCGGTCTCCAGAGAATCCTGGGTCGCAGCCGTATCGCCACGTTCGGGCGACTGTTCGAGGGTACTGACGAGATTTCCCTGGGTCAAACCTCGCTCCAGCGGTGCGCAAAGTGTCACAATCGTCACAGCAGTCACGCATCTCAACGGGGCAAAAATCTACCCCCGAGAATGTTGCAGAACGGTTGGCACTCGGAGAGAAAACTGTTAGCTTCTGCCAATGCCGTTTCGATAACAAAACGGCGACAGACAACGAAGCGGGGATGCCCACACAGTCGCGAGCCCACAGTCCGCACTACCACTGTGACGAGCCCCGGCCTGCGGTGTTCCCGCCCGTAGACAACACAGCGACGACGGCTGTCCTGTCTCCACAGCCTGTGGATAACTATGTGGACAGTTCGTCATCGTTCATTTGGCCGTCTCCGGATCGGCCTCGAGGGGGTACCCGTCCTTGACAGCTGACCCCGACCCTCCCTTCGTCGCCGTTTGGAACAACGTCGTTGCCGAACTCAACGGCGACTCCGACACCGGCGAAGCCCTCAATGGGGGTTCCACGCTCCCCAACCTTACGCCCCAGCAAAGGGCCTGGTTGAAGCTGGTCCAGCCGCTCGTCATCACCGAGGGGTTTGCCCTGCTGTCGGTGCCGACGACGTTTGTGCAAAACG
>JAJKIB010000009.1 GCA_021154745.1 Mycobacterium sp. | reverse complement strand
CTGCTCGACTTCCAACCGCGTCGCGTGGCGCACATTGGGTCGATCGTGCAGGACTCGATCGACGGTTGCCTCACTCAAACCGGCCTGCTGAGCGATCTCACGAATCTTGTAGCGATGCGACACGCCGCCCTCCTTTGATGTGAAATTGATGGCATAAGGGGGTTGATTGAGGTGTAGATCACAGCAACACTAGCAGCAGCACGCGGACAGCGCCCACGCCCGAACCCAAATTCAAGCCGCGCACCTCAGATCCCACCGATCAGCGGCGACAACGCTTTCCGCGGCTGACAGGGCCTGGCGGCGCACCGCCGCCGCGTCGACAGGAATCGCAAGCAGGAATCGAAGGGACGTCCATGAGCGGCTTGCTCGCCGGAAAAGTCGTGTTGATCAACGGCGGCACGCAAGGTGTCGGCGGGGCGGCCGCCCGCGCGGCGGTGCGCGAGGGCGCCCAGGTCGTGGTCACCGGGCGCCGGGTGGACACCGGCAAGCGGTTCGCCGCCGAACTAGAAACCCTCGGCGGCGACGTGCGGTTTGTGCAGACCGACATGGCCGACCCGCAACAGGCCCGCTGGTCGGTGACGCGCACGGTGGAGGAGTTCGGTCGCATCGACGGCCTGTGCAACGCCGCGGGGATCACCACCCGCGGCACCCTGCTCGACACCACCCCGGAGCTTTTCGACACCCATATCGCCGTCAATTTGCGCGGACCGTTCTTCGCAATGCAGGCAGCGGTGGCCGACATGGTCGAACGCGGGACCGCGGGCAGCATCGTCAACATCATCTCGATCGCCGCGCACGGCGGGCAGCGGTATCTCGCGCCGTACGTGGCGGCCAAGGCCGGCCTGGCCGGCCTGACCCGCAACGCCGCCTACGCGCATCGGTGGGACCGCATCCGCATCAACGGCCTCAACATCGGCTGGACCGAAAGCGAAGGCGAAACACAGACCCAACGACAGTTCCATCAAGCCGACGACGACTGGGTCACCGCGGCCGCCAAGAAGGTGCCGATGGGCAAACTCGGCCAACCCGATGAGATCGCCGAGATCGTGGTGCTACTGCTCTCGCCGCGCAGCGGGGTGGTCACGGGATCGGTCATCGACTGGGACCAGATTGTGATCGGAGGCCACGACTGATGGGTGCCACGCTTGCCGTCATCGGCCTGGGCCGGATCGGCGCGTTTCACGCGGAAACCCTCAGCGGGCTGGCCGGTGTGGACGAACTCGTCGTCACCGACGAACGACCCGATGTTACGGCCGACGTGGCCGACAGGCTCGATGCCCGCGCGGTGCCCGACGCGCAGGCGGCGCTGGCCGCCGGGGTCGACGGCGTGGTGATCGCCGCAGCCACACCCGCCCACGCGCGGCTGATCCTGGCCGCGGTCGACGCTGGAACCCCGGTGTTCTGCGAAAAGCCGATCGCGTCCACCGTCGCCGAGAGCCGCGATATCGTGTCCAGGCTGATCGATTCCACCGTGCCGGTGCAGATCGGCTACAACAGGCGGTTCGACCCCGCCTTCCTCGCCGCCTACGAAGCGGTACGCGCCGGCGAGCTGGGCCGGCTGACCACCGTGCGCTCCACGACGATGGACCCCGCGCCACCGCCACCTGCCTACGTGGCCGTGTCGGGCGGGATCTTCCGGGACTGCAGTGTGCACGACTTCGACATCGTGCGCTGGATCGTCGGGCGCGACGTGGTCGAGGTGTATGCCACCGGAACCGACTATGGCGAGGCGATGTTCGCCGAGGCCGGCGACGTCGCGACCGCCCAGACGCTGCTGACTTTCGACGACGGCACGCTGGGAGTGGTGTCGAACACCCGCTACAACGGGCGTGGCCACGACTGCCGACTGGAATTGCACGGCAGCGCCGACACCGTCGTCGCCGGCTGGGACTCGAATGCGCCGGTACGCAACCTCGCACCCGGCGAAACCTTTCCGTCCGGTGCCCCGCACCAGTTCTTCATGGACCGCTTCGCTGAAGCCTATCGCGCAGAACTCGGCGCGTTCCTCGACGTCGCGATGGATCGCCGGGCGTCGCCCTGCCCACCGGAGGAGGCGCTCGAAGTCGCGTGGATCGCCGAGGCCGCCACACTGTCCCTGCATCAACACCGACCGATCAGAATGGACGAGGTACGATCATGAATCGCATTGCCGGAGCACCGATTTCGTGGGGCGTGTGCGAGGTCCCCGGCTGGGGGTTCCAGCTCGGCTCGCAGCAGGTCCTCACCGAAATGCGCGAAGTCGGCCTGACCGCAACCGAACTCGGACCCGACGGGTTCCTGCCAGCCGACCCCGCGGAGCTGGCCGCCACCCTTGACGAGTACGGCTTGCAGGCCGTCGGCGGATTCACTCCCGTCCTGGTGCACGAACCCGGCCATGATCCGGTGCCCGACATCACCGACCTGCTCGACGCCTACACAGCCGCTCGCGCCGAGGTCTTGGTTTTGGCGGCGGTCACCGGATCTGACGGCTACGACTCACGCCCACAACTCGACCGGGACGGCTGGAAGACGTTGCTGCACAATCTCGATCGCCTTCACGAGACCGCCGGGGCCCGCGGGATCCGTGCGGTGCTGCACCCACACGTCGGCACAATGATCGAAAAGGGTGACGAGGTCGCGCAGGTGCTCGACGGGTCGACGATCCCGCTGTGCCTGGACACGGGTCACCTGCTCATCGGCGGTACCGATCCGCTGGAGCTTGCTCGCACCACCGCCGACCGCATCACCCACGCCCACCTCAAGGACGTCCACGCCGACTACGCCGAACGGGTGCAGTCCGGTGAACTCACCTACGCCCAGGCCGTCGCGCAGGGCATGTACACCCCGCTCGGCACCGGCGATGTCGATATCGCCGGCGTGGTGGGGCACCTTCTCGACCGCGGGTTCGACGGCTGGTTCACCCTCGAACAGGACACCATCCTCGACGGTGAGCCCGAAGGCGAGGGACCGGTCGCCGACGTGCGCAGCAGTTTCGATTACCTGCGGAGCCTCATCCCATGAGCGGGTTGCGGATCGGGGTGTTGGGCGCCTCGCGCATTGCGGAGCTGGCGATCATCCGCCCCGCCGCGGCGCTCGGGCACCGCATCGTCGCGGTGGCGGCCCGTGACCGTGGCCGTGCGGAGACGTTCGCCCGCAGCTACGGGGTGGAGCGGGTGGTGGATTCCTATGCCGACCTGGTGGCCGACCCCGAGGTTGACGTCGTCTACAACCCGCTGGCCAACGCGTTCCACGCCGAATGGAATCTGGCCGCGATCCAGGCCGGTAAGGCGGTACTGACCGAGAAGCCGTTCGCCCGCAACGCCACCGAAGCCGAGCAGGTCCGTGAGGCGGCGCGCTCGCGCGGCGCGGTGATCATGGAGGGCTTCCACTACCTGTTCCACCCGATCACCCAGCGGATGTTCGGCCTGCTCGAAGACGGCACCCTGGGCTCCCTCACGCGTGTCGAGGTCGTGATGAAGATGCCCGAACCCAAGCCCGACGACGCGCGCTGGAGCCTCGCACTCGCCGGTGGCGCGCTCATGGACCTCGGTTGCTATGCGCTGCACGTGCACCGCCACCTGGCCCGCTTCGCCGGCGGCGCCCCCACCATCGTCGGTGCCCGCGGCACCGAACGCTCACCCGGCGTCGACGAATCATGCGACATCGACCTGACATTCCCGAACGATGCAAGCGGTCGCGTCATCACCTCAATGACCGCCGATCGGCACGAGATGACCATGCGCCTGACCGGTGATAAGGGCGAAGCATTCGCCCACGACTACCTGCTCCAGTACGGCGACGACCGCATCGAAATCGTGACCGACACCGGTACCGCCATCGAAAACCTCGGAAACCGCTCCACGTACACCTACCAATTGGAGGCCTTCGCCGACCACCTCCAGCACGGCACTGCACTACCTCTCGACGTCGACGACGCAGTCACGAACATGCACTACATCGACACCGCGTACACCGCCGCCGGAATGTCCCCACGATGACCGCAACCCGCAGACAGTCTCCATCGACGTGGCTGATATTTCCGTCGGCCACGCCTTCCCTCCTCCATAGAAAGACAAGGAACGCGATGAAATACACAGACTGGCGGCCAGATTCGTCCACTCGTCGTCGCCCACGCCGTGCTGCCACCGTCGCTGCTGCCGCCGCAGTGATCAGCTTGCTCGCGTCGTGTTCCAGCACCGGCGGGAAGCCCCAGGAGTCGGGTGGTGGCATGGGCGGCAGTACCGCCGATACTCCGCGCGTGACGATCGCCATGATCACCCATGAAGTGCCGGGTGACTCGTTTTGGGATCTGATCCGCAAGGGCGCCGAGACGGCCGCCAAGAAGGACAACATCGAGTTGCGGTACTCCAACGATCCGGAGGCGCCCAACCAGGCCAACCTGGTCCAGACCGCGGTGGATAGCGGCGTCAAGGGCATAGCCGTGACCTTGGCCAAGCCCGACGCGATGCAGGCCGCCGTGAAGGCCGCCGAAGCCAAGGGCATTCCCGTCGTCGCCTTCAACGCCGGCGCTGATGCCTGGCAGGCGATGGGGGTCAAGGAGTACTTCGGCCAGGACGGCTACATCGCGGGACAGAGCGCCGGTGATCGGCTGACCAAAGAGGGCGCCAAGAAGGTGATCTGTGTGATCCAGGAGCAGGGCCACGTCGACCTGGATGCCCGATGCGCCGGGGTGAAGAACACCTTCCCCGGGGTGGAGATCCTCAACGTCAACGGCAAGGACATGCCGTCGGTGGAGTCCACGATCACCGCCAAACTGCAACAGGATCCGAGCGTCGACACGGTGCTGGCGCTGGGTGCGCCGTTCGCGCTGGCCGCGGTGCAGTCGGCGAAGAACGCCGGCAGCAAGGCCAAGATCGCCACCTTCGACACGAATGCCGCGTTGGTCGACGCGATCAAGAACGGTGATGTGCAGTGGGCCGTGGACCAGCAGCCGTTCCTGCAGGGCTACCTGTCGGTCGACTCGCTGTGGCTGTATTTGAACAACGGCAACGTGATCGGTGGCGGTCAGCCGACGTTGACCGGTCCCGCATTCATCGACAAGTCCAACGTCGACGCGGTTGCCGAGTACGCAAAGAACGGAACGCGCTGATGAGCGCTCGCGCGAAGAAGGAAGTGCACTGATGACTACCCAGGCCGAGGTTGACCTCACGCAACGCAAGGTTGTTCACGACGAACGGGTCAAGGAACGAAACCGAATACAGCGGTTGCTGATTCGTCCCGAGATGGGGGCGCTGATCGGTGCGGTCGCGATCTTCATCTTCTTCGCGATCGTCGCGCCGCCCTTCCGGACACCCGAGGCGTTGGCCACCGTGCTGTATGCCAGCTCGACGATCGGCATCATGGCCTGTGCGGTCGCGCTGCTGATGATCGGTGGCGAGTTCGACCTGTCATCCGGTGTCGCCGTGACGTTCAGTTCGCTGGCCGCCTCGATGCTGGCCTACAACCTGCACCTCAACCTGTGGTTGGGTGGCGGGCTGGCGTTGATCCTGGCGCTGGGGGTGGGTTTCCTCAACGGCTATCTGGTGATGAAGACCAAGATCCCCAGCTTCTTGATCACGCTGAGCACGTTTTTGATGATCACCGGCATCAACTTGGCTGTCACCAAGCTGATTTCGGGACAGGTGGCCACCCCGAGCGTGTCGGATATGGCGGGCTGGGACACGGCGCAGAAGGTGTTCTCGTCGTCGTTCACGATTGCGGGTGTGTCGGTGCGGATCACGGTGCTGTGGTGGCTGTTGTTCACCGCGATCGCGACCTATGTGCTGTTCAAGACCAAGGTCGGCAACTGGATCTTCGCCGTCGGTGGCGATCAGGAAAGTGCCCGCGCGGTCGGTGTGCCGGTGACGGCGGTGAAGATCGGCCTGTTCATGTTCGTCGGCTTCTGCGCCTGGTTCGTCGGCATGCACCTG
>JAJKIB010000008.1 GCA_021154745.1 Mycobacterium sp. | reverse complement strand
GAGAATGACCGTCGTAGTGGTGATGGCGAGGTATGGCCATCGGTAACTTCGACTCCATCCCGATCGAGAAGGCCCGTGCGCAACTATCGGCTGAAGCATGGATTTTCGGCGATGAGCTGCCGATCGGATCGGTCGAGGACATCACGATTCCCGCCGCTCACCTCGACCTGCCCGCCCGGATTTACCGTCCGGCTGGAATCACCTGCCCGGCAGGAGGGGTCGTCCACTTCCACGGGGGCGGATGGACCCTCGGTGACCTCGAGGCGGCCGACGCTGTCTCCCGGTGGCTAGCACACCACGCCGGCATCATCGTGATCTCGGCCCACTACCGGCTCGCCCCGGAGAACCCGTTCCCGGCCGCTCTCGACGACGCAACCGGCGCGTATACCTATGTGGCAACCCACGCCGAGGAATTCGGGCTCGACCCAGCCCGCATCGGCGTCAGCGGCGAGAGCGCGGGAGGCAACCTGGCCGCGGTCATCGCTCAAGCGATGGCTCGGGCTGCCCGCTGCGGGCCATCGCCGACTCCGGTGCTGCAGGTGCTCTTCCAGCCGGTCACCGACCTATCGGCCAAGCGTGAGTCATACCGGCTGTTCGGCGAGGGATTCACCATGACCGAAGCCCACATGAACCTCTACAAGCGGTCCTATCTGGGCGACAACGGGTCAGCTACCGATCCGCGCATCTCGCCTCTACTGGCCGACGACCTGTCTGACGTCGCGCCGGCATACATCTCAACAGCAGGATTCGACGTGCAGCGCGACGAAGGCGAAACCTACGCACGCAAACTCGAACAGGCCGGTGTACCCGTCACGCTCATGCGGACGCCGAGTCTCGCGCATAGCGCCATCAACGTTCCCAACGCGTGTCCTCCGGCGCAGGACGCCCTCCTCGCCGCAGCGGAAGCCATCCGCTCAGTTCTGGCGCCAGGCGTTGACGCCTAGGGTCAACAGATCGCCAAGCGTTCGATAGTTGTCTCGTGAGTCGATCTAAGATTTTCTCACTCGAATTTGACCGAGGTGCCGCTGGCAACCCTGCAGGGGGTCCGTCTCGAACATTGCGCCGCCCTGGCCGAACGCGCCAAGAAAAGCGGTGGGGTACCCGAAAGTATGGATTACCGGCTCGTGTTTGAAATCTTGATGGGAGTAATCCTGCCCGCGCGGACGTCGGCGTCCTCACGCGGCATGTGCGAGCAGGAGTTCGTGGGCGCGTTCAATGATTCCTTTGGCTCCGGATCGGTTGGCCGGCAGACGATCACCTTCGCCGCCAGCGTGCCGCGAAACGCTTGGCAGTCGGCCGTCAGCTCGGTCCGGCCACCACGCGATCGCGCACTCGCCGTCCCAAACCAACAGCCGCGGCGCCGCGCCCAAACGATGAATCAACTGCCAGCAGCCGGCGGAACACGTCCTGCGATCGTCGCGACGGGATCTACCCGTTGCGGTTCCGCGGGACCGCAGTGTTCGATCCGCTGAACGCGTGAACCGATCTATCGGATCACGGATCGCTTATCGCGCGGATGCTGTGACGTGGGCCCAGGCGTTGTTGCCGTATCCGCGTGGATTCCATAGCGATGCCGGGGATTCGGGGTGGGTGACGCCGGTGTCATCCCACGCCCGGGCGGTGAGGCTGAGTGGCCCGGGCGGGGTTTCAACGGTGATCGACCACTGCCGCCAGGCCCACCGGCTGATCGCAGGTTGCAGGTCGGCTTGTTGCCAGGTGCGGCCGTCGTCGAGGGACACGTCGACGCGCGCTACGGTGCGGCCGTCGCCGGCCAGTGCCCACCCGCGGATGGTCAGCGGGCCGGCGGGTATCTCCTGGTCGTCGCCGGGGACCAGGATGTCGCAGTTGAGCGGCAGCGACGACAACGAAATTCCCTCGCCCGGCGCCGCGGTGGCGGGGTCGGCGTCCGGAGGCAGCAGCCGGTAGTCGAGGGCCTGGAAGTAGTTTCGCGACGGGACGGGTTGCACGGTGATGGCGATGACCCACTTGACGCTGCGCGCCCCAATATATCCAGGCACCACCGCCCGCACCGGGCCGCCATGGGCGCGGGGCAGCGGTTCGGAGTTCATCTGCCAGGCCAGCAGCACTTCGGCCGACAGCGCCTTGCTAAGCGGGATCGAGCTGCCGTAGGACTGCACGGGGACGGCTTCTGGGGCGACGTCGGGGGCGGCGAACGCGACGTGCAAGCCCTCGGCAGAGTGGACTCCAGCGGCGCGGAGGACGTCGGCCAGCCGCGCTCCGCGCCATTCGGCGGTCGAGATCGCGCCGTGCGCCCACGGGTCCTTGCCCGGTATCGGGTGCACGTTGAGCAGTTCAGCGCGCCGGTTGCCGGCGCAGACGAGGGTCGCCACCACCGAGTGGGCACTGAACTCGCTGGTCAGTTGGTCGTAGGTCACCTCGAGTGGCGTGTCGACCGCGCCGTCGATGGTCAGTCGCCACTGCTCGGGCGCGACGTCGGGAAACGGGCCGTGGTTGCGGCTGTAAAAGGCGTCTAGCGCGGTGATCTCGCCATCGGCCAACACCGGAGCGGGTGGCTCTGCATTGAACGGGACCCGGCCACGCACAATCATGTCGGGGCGCTTACCCCACATCTGGTTGGGCCTCTGGACAGCATTCAACTCACCTGTCAACTTCGTCACGGGCGCTGTCTCCTCGTCGGGTGGCAGTGTCTTTGATGATTCGTCGCCCGCCGAGCCGGCCGTCGCGGTCCACACGGTGGCCGGGCGGTAGACGAGTCCACTCATAAAGACAGGGTGGCATCGATGTCGGCGCAACACACGACCGCGAGCGCCCGTCATGGGCTGCCGCTAACGGCAAGCCTGGGACTCCTGCTGACCGGTATTGAAGTCCAGTGCTGGAGGTAAAGACACGCCCGACCCGAGAAGCGATCATTGGACCGCATGAGCGGACAGGGGATCATTTACGACACCTCGCCGTTCAATGCCGACGCGACCCGGCCGGCGCTCGCCGAAGAGACATCGTGGGGCGGCCGTGCGGGAATCACCCTGCGGGCGCCGATGTTCGCCGCCGTATTCACCGCCGAACTAACCAATCCGCCACCGCCGATCTGGGGCATGTTGCTGTTGGCCGCGGTGGGCACTCATTGGGTCCGTCTTCTCTCCGGCCGACGCCGGCGGCGATCAACGACCAAGCAGCGGAATGGTCGCAGTTAGTGACGTACCCTTCTCGACGGTGCTCGACAGTGTCAGGCGACCGCTGAGTGCTTCCACGCGGTCTTTGAGGCCGATGAGACCGGAGCCTTTGTCGAAGTCGGCTCCTCCGATACCGTCGTCGCGAACCAGCAGGTGCAGGTTTTCGTCGTCGGCGTTTGCCGTAACGGCGAGTTGGGAGGCTTGTGCGTGTTTGGCGGCGTTGGTGAACGCCTCGGCCACAACGTAATAGGCGGCGACCTCTACCATTTCCGGCAATCGTCTCGGCACCGCCACTTCAAGGGTGACCGGTATCGTCGAGCGACGGGCTAACGACTTCAGCGCCGGACCCAATCCGCCTCTTGACACGATCGCCGGGTGCATCCCGTGTGAGATCTCCCGCAATTCCTCACATAGTTCGGTGAGGCCCGATCCTATTTGGGACAGCAGCTCTCGGACCGCGCCGAGCTCGCTGGGGACCAAGTTTTCGGCGGTGCTCAGCTGCAGCCCCAGCGAAACCGCGCGCTGCTGAGCGCCGTCGTGCAGGTTTCGTTCCAGGCGCCGCTGTGTCTCATCGGCTGCCGCGACGATGCGCCTGCGGGACTCGATAAGCTCGGCTCGGCTGGTCGCCGCGGCGATCGCGGTGGCGACCAGATCGGCGAACTCGCCGACGCGCTCCTCGGTGTCCGGTGGTAACGGCTCCGGTCGCCTTGAGCCGACGATGGCCAGTCCCCACACCCGATCGTCGACAATGATGGGCGCGCCAACCCGCGAGCGAATCCCTAGGTCACGCATGCGTGCCGCGATGGAGCCGGGTGCTAGTTCGTAGCTGTCCACCCGAGCTGGCCGGCCGGTACGCCATACCTTCCCGGAAACATTTTCGCCCTCGCACAGCAGACTCTCACCGACCGGGATGTCTGGCACGCCCGATTCGGCGAAGGAGCCGACGGCGGCGATCCCGGCACCATGTTCTTGGTAGCGGCACACTTCCGCGTTTGCCACCTTTAAGCAGCGGGCCATCTCCTCGGCCACCGCGGAGAACACCTCGGCAGGGCTTGCCGCGCGTGCGACCAGGGTGGCCACCCGACGCAAGGCGGCTTGCTGCTCGGCAAGAGCAGCAAGCTCGTCGCGGCTGCACTGCAGTTCGGAGCTGGCGTTAGCCCCGAGGGGGCCACCGGTGGCACCGGTGATCCCGATAGTCGGTCGCATCGCTCCTTACCTTCCCGCTTCAGTCCCTGCGGCACCGATGCGCCGTTGAAGGCGGTCGTGCTCGTCGTCAATCACCGTTGGACGAGTTCGAATCAATTGTGCGCTTTTGCTTTGTTGTGGTGTCGGGGATCGTCTCGGTTCCAGACACCTTGTGCTTGTCACCGCCGAGGCTGCTCGGCTTTTTGGTGGCGGAAGCAAGTCGAGCCGCGGTTGCTTGGGTATGTCGCGATCACGACCTGGTCTTTGCCAGCAGCGGCGGGATGGCGGGCACCTCGGGTGCGTTCACAATGTCCTCGAGGGTCATCTTGAAGTCGTCGGGGTAGGCGTCGCGGTCGGTTCGGCGCGCGGGTTCGCTGGTGCGCCAACAGTAGAGGCATTGCTGGCATTGCATTACGTCCCACACGCCGGGGACCGGAGAGGTGTAGAGCTGCTCGATCGTGTCGAATGCGCATCGTGGACAGATCACGTTGGTAGTCATGGGGATTCCCTTCGCATTGAGCTCACCGGTTGGCGGCGAGGTGTTGGAGTTTGGTGAGCCACTCGCCCATCTCGGGAAGGTCATGGACTTGGTTGTCGTAATTGCCCCGGTGGTCGGCTCCGATGGGTGTGGTGGCGTCGATGATGAGCTTGTCGACGATGCCCGGAGTATCGGCTTGCGGTGCCAGCGCAAGCACCGGCATGTTGGGTACCTGGATCAGGTCGCCGGCCGGGTTCATTTTCGTCGACAGCGCCCACATCACCTGCGGCAGGTTGAACGGGTCAACATCCTCGTCGACGACTATCACCGTCGCCGCGTATCCGAGCCCGTGCGGGGTGGTCAGCACCCGCATTCCGACCGCCTTGGCGAAGCCGCCATAACGTTTCTTGGTAGAGACGATCACGACGAGGCCGTGGGTGTACATGGCGTTGACCGCCTGTACCTCGGGGAAGTCCTTTTTGAGCTGTTTATAGAGCGGCACGCAGGTGTTGGGGGCCATCAAATAGTCGATCTCGGTCCACGGCATACCCAGGTAGAGGTGCTCAAAGATGGGGTCATCGCGGTAGGAGATGGCGTCGATGCGGATCACGGTCATATTGCGCCCACCGGAGTAGTGGCCGGTGAATTCGCCGAACGGACCTTCGATTTCACGCTTGCGTCCCTCAATGACTCCTTCGATGACGACTTCCGAACCCCACGGCACCGGCAGGCCGTGCAGTGGTGATTTGGCAATCGGGGCTGGCTCGCCGCGCAGCGCGCCGGCCAGTTCGTACTCGTTCTGGTCGTACTCCATCGGTGTGGAGGCGACGATGGAGATCACCGGGTCGTTGCCCAGGGTGATGGCAATTGGCAAGTCGTCGCCGACCTGTTCGGCCTTGCGCAGGTGCTGGGCGATGTCGTGCATCGGCACCGGCTGCAACGCAAGTTTGCGCTTGCCCTTGACCTCGATGCGGTAGATGCCGACGTTCTGCTTGCCGGAGTTCTCCGGATCCTCGGGGTC
>JAJKIB010000007.1 GCA_021154745.1 Mycobacterium sp. | reverse complement strand
CAGGTCTCGCGCTCGGTCGGGGTGCTCGGCCGCCAGCCTGGCGCGGAGGGTGTCGGCGAAGAGGTGGTGGTAGCGGTACCACTCCCTGTGGTCGTCGAGAGGGATGACGAACAGGTTGGCTCGATCCAGCAGCTCGAGCCTGGTCTGGCCATCGCTGGCACCGGTGAGGGCGTCGCACAGGGGACCGGTCATGCGGTCCAGGACGGCGGTGTCCAGCAGGAACCGGCGCACGTCCTCGGGTTGGTGGCTGAGGACCTCCTCCACGAGGTAGTCGAGGACGAACCGGTGGCTGCCGGTGAACGCGTCGACGAACTCCGCGGGACGGTCGTGGCCGCGCATCGAGAGCCCCGCCAGCTGCAGGCCCGCGGCCCAGCCTTCGGTCCGCGTGTCCAGAGCCGCCACCTGCTCCGGGCTCAGGCCGAGGCCCATCACATGGTTGAGGAACGCGTCTGCCTCGTCGGGAGTGAACCGAAGGTCCGTGCCGCGGACCTCGACCAGCTCGGCCCGGGCGCGCAGCCGCGGCAGCGGGAGCGGTGGATCGGCCCTGGTCGTCATCGCGATGGTTGCCTGAGGCGGTAGATGGTCGAGCAGGAACGTGACCGCACTGTGGACCCCTGCATCCTCGATAACGTGGTAGTCGTCGAGCGCGAGCACTGTGATCCCGTCCACCTCGTCCAGGTCGTTGACGAGGCTCGTCAAGAGCGTGTCGACTGGCGCCTCCCCGCCGGAATCGAGCAGAGCCTCGAGGTCGTCAACGGCGACTGGGACGCCGGCTTTGAGTGCCATGACCACATGCCTCAGAAACCGGCGCAGATCGTTGTCAGCCTCGTCCAGCGACAGCCATGCCACCCGGATTGCCGGTGTGACCCCGGTCGTCAGCCACTGGCTAAGCAGTGTCGTCTTGCCTGATCCGGCTGGTGCTGAGATGAGCACCAGGCGTGGGAGCGACGGCGCGATGCTGGTCAGGTGCTCGATGAGCCGGGGCCGCGCAACGAGCGCACGCCGCGACACCGGGACATGCACCTTCGTCGTCAGCACCTCCATGCCAGCAGACTATGGAGAGCCAGCGGTTTCGGCATCTGGTCGCAAGCTGGCAGGTCAGCTCCGCCGTGGCGGTGTCCGCGGCGGGGCGGCCACCACGTCAGGGGCTGCGGCGGCACAGTGACGTCGTGGCATCGAGGAACTGAGACCTTCCTCCTTGTCCTTGCTGGTGCAAGCCTGGGAGGCGAGGGTGATGCCAAACTCAGAGGGATCGGAGCGCGCGCTCATGGACATTGAGGCACTGCGCCGCGACACCCCTGGGTGCGCCGCCCGGGTCCATCTCAACAACGCCGGTGCCGCGCTGATGTCACGCCAGACTCTGGAGGCGGTCACCTCGCACCTGGAGCTGGAGGCGAGAATCGGGGGCTACGAGGCGGCTGCGGCCGCTACGGACAGGATCGAGCACACCTACGATGCGCTGGCGCGTCTCGTGGGCGCCGCCCGAGACGAGATTGCCGTAGTTGAGAATGCCACCCGCGCCTGGGACATGGCCTACTACTCGCTTCCATTTCAAGAGGGTGATCGGATCCTGACGGCTCGCGCCGAGTACGCCAGCAACGCCATCGCCTTCCTGCAGACCGCACGGAGGCACGGCGTGAGTGTCGAGATAGTCCCCGACGATGAGAGCGGGCAGCTGTCCGTGAGCGCGCTGCGCGAGATGATCGATGAGCGGGTGAAGCTGATCGCTGTCACACATGTGCCTACCCAGGGCGGACTGGTTAACCCCGCCGTCGACATCGGCAGAGTCGCCCGCGAGTTCGGGATCACATACCTGTTGGACGCGTGCCAGTCGGTCGGTCAGATGTCCATTGACGTCGCCGAGATTGGCTGCGACCTGCTCACCGCCACCGGTCGCAAGTACCTGCGTGGACCGCGGGGCACCGGTTTTCTGTACTGCGCCCGAAGCATGCTCGATGGCCTGGAGCCGCCGTTCCTAGATTTGCACGCAGCAATGTGGACGACCCCCGGCAGCTACGAGGTGAGGGCCGACGCTCGCCGCTTCGAGAACTGGGAGACCTACTACGCCGGGAAGATCGGCCTAGGCGTCGCCGTTACCACTGCGCTCGACCTCGGCATGGATGCCATCGAGCAGCGCGTCACCGACCTCGCCGAATCCCTTCGGCAACGACTTCGCGCCCAGCGCGGCGTGCTCGTGCACGACCAAGGTCACCGCCGCTGCGGCATCGTCACTTTCACCATCGACGGCCACAACCCACAGCGCATCGCCGAGCAGTTGTATGACAAGGGCATCAACGTCTCCGTCTCCATCGCCGACTACGCGCGGTGGGACCTCGAACCGCGTGGGCTCGACGCGGTCGTCCGGGCCTCCGTTCACTACTACAACACCCACGAAGAACTCGACCGCATGTGCGATGCACTGCCCAGCGCCGTGCCTGGTTGACGAGGACGCCGTACCCCAAGGGCACCGGCCAGACCCGATCGACCATTCCGGTGAAGCCCGCGCTCAACGCGTCCGCGATCACCTTCGCGGAGCGGATGCCACAGGGCAGCCCGACAGAAATGGGAATCGCCGCTTACCCAATTCTCGGACAGACGCCAGCGCTGCTGATGCGCAACGGATTGTGATGGGCAGCTGAGCTCGCCAGGGGCGCATCCATGGGCGCACCGGATAGGCCGACATCGTCCGCACCACCGTCGTTTCACTCTCTCGCATGTCGGGCTCCTCCGTCATGACGACCGGCCACGACCGCAAGCAGGTGATGCATCCCGGCGCAGCTGAGGGGCTTCGTCCTCGGACCAGGCCCTGACCACTTCGTCGGGCAGCGGAGCAGTATCCGCGCACGCTCGGTATGGTTTGCGGAAGCCAGCATCATGGCTTGCCATGGCCGCACTTGCATGGGTCGCGGCCACGACCTCCCCACGTTCCTCGGCTCACATGCAGGAGCAGTGGTGCTGTCCGCAACTAGGGCTGGTCGCACTCATCACGACGCTTTGGATGTTCAACACCGCCCAGGGAGAGGGGCTGCTCTTCCCGGCGGCCCTCGTAGACACTGTCGTGTTCTCCTACCCCGGGCCGCCGTACGACGGCGCGCTCATCGGTTCGGCGCTTCACGATCAAGCCATTTCGCGCCTCTCGCTGACAAGCGGCTCCGGTACACAGCCTCGGCGCCGAAGCATGGCACCACTCTTTGGCGGAAAGGGCCCGATAGGCGCTCGGTGCCCGAAGTCGGCAGATCCTGGATTGCTACGGGCGGCGTCCGATCTCCTGTGACGGCCGGTCGAGGACGGATAGTGGAGGCGTGCAGCGTCCTCGCTACACCAGGACGCAACTGGAGCACCCGTAGCCTTGGATGACCAACTCAAGATCCTCAAGGTTCACGTGACCATTGACGAGTGTCCTGAGGCGCCGCTTTCCTTGGCCTGGGACGGGCACTGTGTGGCGCTTGCCCGGGCCGGTCAAACACGTCACACGCTGCCGACGCCAACCGTAAAAGGAGACCGATGACCAAAGAACAGGCCGCCCGTGCCTTCTCCGGCCACCGCTTCGAGGAGATCTATGACCGACTCGCGCCCCAGGAGACCTGGACTCTCGTGGGGGAAGCTCGCCTGAACGGACGCGACGCGATTATCGGGGCCTGCCAAGGAACGGCGAAGGACAACGCCGATGTCGAGACCAGCTGGCTGCGGTTTGTCTCAACAGGTACAGGTGACGTCGTGGCCGTGGACGCGATCGGTTGTTACGTGGGGCCCGATGGCGTCTCCACAGTGTCTTCCTGCGACATCTACGAGTTCGACGACGATCTAATCGCTGCCATCACCTCGTACGCGGTGGAGCTGCCCGCCGAGGACCCACCTGCCGCAGGAGACGCAACGGCTGCTCCCTAGGAAGTGGTCCGTTCTCCCGGTCACAACGCGGCCCCTGTGCTGTTTTCTGGGCGGAATGCAGCGGCAACTATCGGCTTAGTGCCGCTCGCTCCGGGTCGGGCGAGGGCGTCTGCTCGAGGTCGCGCTCAGGCTAGGAACATGGGGTCCGGGTCGGCACTCGCCGGAAGTCCTAGGCCAACCTGATCGGTTTGAACCCGGCGTCGGGGTAGGTCACGAATAGGACGTCGGTTCCGTACTCCGTCGCTTACGTTCAGCCGAACGTGTTGCGGGTGTGCTTCAGGAAGGGGCCGCCCTGTTGGAGGTAGCACTGTGCTGCACGGGGCGGATGTCCGCCTTGCCTTGGTGCTTGCTGCCCTTTGCGTGCTTTCCGTGCAGGAGCGAGGACGTGTAGATCGGGTAGAACGTGGCGCCCGGAGGCGGGTTGACGCAGTTCGCCCAGGTCTGCGCGTCTTTCCCAAGTGCCCCTTCGGCAGTACGACGAAGGTGCGGCTTGGCTATAGGTAGACACCGGACATCGTGTACGTGAACGGCAAGCCCCTTACGGTCTGAAACTGCTATCCGGAACACCACGCCGATTCTCGCCCAAACGGCTCGGCTCAGTCGTCACCGTCGTCCTCATCGAAGGGAACGCTCCGCGTCGTCGCACACAGGGCGAATTCGCGGTACCTGAACGTCTGGCCGCTTCTGTTGGCCACCTCTGCTGCCCACGTCTGTTGCTCACCGGGCAGGATGTTGCCGACTGGGCCGTTGGTGTACAAGATCGGCGCGTTACCCGGCCCGTTGGGTTCGCCGATCAGGGAGGTGCCACCACCGGTCAGCAAGGTGCCACCGGGACACCTGAGGAGCTGGTTGGTCGCCAGGCTGTGGGGTCGCACCCGAAAACTGCGTTCGACGCGAACCACCGTGCGCAGCACACGGTCCTCGGGATCCGAGCCCTGACTGCGGGGACTGCTCTGCCGAGTGCCATCACCTCCGGAGGATCCGCCTACACCGGTCGCCGTCGAGCTGGTGAACCCGACGATGGCAATGGTGACGGCGACACCCCCGAGAAGGAGTCCCGCGGTACCGCGGTGATTGGTTGCGAACATGATAATGCCTTTCGATTGGTTATCTGAAAGGGTTGCAAGAACGGACCGTTAACAGGTCGAACCGCGGCGCCGCCTGTCACGGTGTTCGTTTGGAGCCGCGCGACGCTTCCGGTAGATCGTTCGATCGCGAGCATGATCCACACCCCTCACGGTCGCGGTCGATTTCCCCTTCCGCAGCGAAGTGAAACTCCCAGACGTCACCGGAACCGTCGTCAAGGACAACTCCGGTAGGGAGTTCGAGGGCGTCCGCATCGGGCGCAACAGTCGTCAAGACTGCGACAGAGGAGAGGACTCCACTGAACAGCCCGGCAGACGGTTTCTAGAACATGTGACTCGCCCTTGGCCCGACGCCTGCCCAGTCCTCTCCCGAAGGCTTGGGCACCACGGAACCGGTGGGCTAACTTCCATGCTCGGCTCCACCCTCCACGGGCGCCATAGTCAGTCCAGGTGATTTTACCTTCAACTCGAGATCGGCTGGGAGAGACGGGAGAATCGCCGCGAACCCCGGGAGCCAGCTAACCGCTCACGACTCCTCCGACGTGGAAACGACGTGACGCCCGCAGCGCAAGCGCGACCGTCAAGCGCTGGTGGCTGCGGTCCCGCTCCGCGAATTCATTACGGCACTCGCCTTGCTGGAGGTAATGCGCACCCCGGGCCCCTCGAGCATGCGCTCGGCGCGGCACGGGCAAGTGAATAGCCCTGATGCGGGGTCACCTAACGCAATCCGCCGGGGACCGGGTCAAGACCGATGCCCGCGACGCGTTGCATCTGGCTCGGTTGCTGGCTGACGCTGGGGACCGCGACCTCGACGATCTCACCCAGGAGGCTGCCCGGGACCTGGAGGAGTCCGCGGCGACCTGACAGGCCGGGTTGGTCGAACCGCTGCTGACGCAGCCAGAGGTCGTGGGCACGGCCTTCGAGACCGCTTAGGAAACCGTGGTCGGCGTCATGGACCGGCGCGGCCGGCTCCGTGCTATGGAGGAACACCACGAACAGCCGTGGACCGTCGAGTTTCTCGCGACGCATGTCGGGCTCTCGCCAGCCACCCTCGCGGCGCTTCGTCCGGAAGGTCGGCGAGCCCCGCTCACCTGCCTGTCCCACTGGCGCCTGTCTCTGGCGGCCGACCTCCTCGTCATCACCGACCAGACGCTCGCGACTATCGCTGCGAAGGTCGGTCACGCCAACGCCTTCGCGATCAGTGCGGCCTTCAAGCGCGTCCGCGGTGCATCCCCGCGGAACTACCGAAACCGCCACGCCGCCTGACCCCGACGGGTCAGGCGGTGCGCGATCGCTCGCCTCAGGCTCCTCCGGATACGGCATGCGGCCGGAGGTGTTGCCCGGAGTATGCCAGTGCCCAATGCGGCGCGGGCTGCTCAGTGGGTGTGAGGCGCGACGATCCGGCCCTCGCTGGCCTGGACGATCACGAACCCCTTGCCGTTGAAGCCGAGTTGGAACGCCTCGCCCGAACCGCGACCGATCAGGGCGCTCGCACCCGCCGTACGCCGCACGCT
>JAJKIB010000006.1 GCA_021154745.1 Mycobacterium sp. | reverse complement strand
GCCGCCAGTTGGGTCACGGAGCAAACGTCGTCGTCGACGGCGGCTACACCAAGCGGGTCGGATTCTGACGCTGCGATCTTGTTCGCGCGGAAAGTGCGAGCCGTCCGGATTCGACAGATGGATTTCCCAGCGCCGACACCGCGGCGCCCACACCCGCGGTGCCGATCCCCGCGCCAAGCAGGAGATGAGCTCAATGGCGATAACGGTCGAATCTCAGTGCGCACACCGCGCCGAACTCGGCGAAGCGCCGCATTGGGACGCCGCGACGCAAACTCTGCTGTGGGTCGACATCGAAGCCGGTACGGTCCACCGCCTCCACCCCGACACGGGCCAGCGGCACGACCTGCGACTGGCGCCGCCACTCGGTTTCGCCATCCCAACCTCGGACGACGAAATGGCCATTGCGGTCCAACACGACATCGAGATCGTCGATGCACACACGCAACGCAGACGGTTGGCGGTCGTGGAGGACGGAATCGATGACCTGCGAATTAACGACGGCAAGTGCGACCCACGCGGTCGACTGGTGTTCGGATCGCTGTCCCACTCCCGCACCGCCGGAGCCGGAGCCCTGTACAGCCTCGAACGCAACGGAGCGCTCACCCGCCTGCTCACCTCAGTGACGTTGTCGAACGGCCTCGGCTGGGACACGTCGGGCACCCGCTTCTACTACGTCGACTCGACGACGCAGCGCATCGATCTACTCGACTACGATCTGAGCACCGGGACGGTATCGGCCCGTCGACCGTTCGCGCACATCGATCCCGCCGACGGCCTGCCCGACGGCCTAGCTGTTGATGCAGAAGGCGGAGTGTGGGTCAGCTTGTTCGCCGGCGGAGCAGTGCGCCGCTACGACGACAACGGTCACCTGAGCGAGGTAGTTCGACTACCGGTCTCGGCGCCGACGAGCCTGGCGTTCGGAGGAAAAGATCTGGATACCCTCTTCATCACCACAGCGCGGCACCGCCTCAACGCGACGCAGCGTCATGAGCAGCCACTAGCCGGAGCAGTATTAAGCTGCCGCCCCGAGATCGCCGGTGTCGCCGTCCCGCGCTTCGGAGTGGTTGCCGGTCTAGAGCATCGTCGCTAGCCGATCCCAACGGCAGAACCGACCTCCATCCGCATGAGCGCAAGCAGCCCGGCCTTCAGCAGATTGACCGTCGTGCCGCACATATCACTCGATCCGCACACCGCAAATGTTCATAGGGCCGCACGTATTCGACGCTCGCGACGACATTCGTGATCATGCTGCCGTGAACTGCGCCGCCTCGGCGTTGACGATGTGTAACCGGTGGACGCTCGCGTTGGATCCGTCGTCAGGCGCGGACCGGCCATGTCGGCTGATCGCCGTAGGGATCAGCAGCGCGCTGACAGGGGTGCAGGGGCGCCCTCAGTGCGTCGCGGGTTGCACGATGAATCCGAACCCGGTGACCAAAGACTCTTGTGCGCCGGTCTTCGCCTGCTTTCCTTGCCGGATGGGGGCGCGTCCAAGGGCCGCCGGGCTGGTCGGTGATGATCGAACTGCGGTCGGCTTGCGGCCCGCCCCCGGCCGGCGTAGCCGGTAACCCCGACGGTGGAGGAGGCTGATGGGGATGCGGCGGAGACTGTGGTTCGGCGCGATGCTGCCGCTGATCGCGGTGGCGATCACCAGCGGAGGGGCGGTTCCGATCGGGGCGGCCAGCGCACGCCATTCCGCGCAGCCGGCCAGCGCGCGCACGACCGGATTGGCAGTGGGCAACCCGTTCTGCAAGAAATTGCGCAAGGGCTACTGGGCCTCGACCGGAGCGCAAATGTTTTGCTTCGGCCAGCAGCCGAACGGCCCGACCTCCGGGCCTGCCGCAGCGAGCCGGAGCGTCGGGACATCGAGCAACGTCGACGCGGCCAGCTTCGCCGAGGATGTCAGCCCGGCCGGCGCGCGGATGTACGGGCAGTCCGAGACGTCGATCGCGGCCTCCGGGCAGTACGTGGCCGAGGAGTGGAACGACTCGACCGCGTTCGTCTCCCCGTGCCCGTCGCCGATGGCGAAGGAAGAGGGAAGCGGATTCGGCTTCTCGACCAACGGCGGGAACTCCTTCACCGACCTTGGCGGGCTGCCGAACGCCCGGTGTAACAAGGATTTGCTGGAGGGGGATCCGAGCGTGGCCGCCTACCAGGTGGGCGGCAACCGCTACTTCTACTTCGCGAGCCTGTTCAACTCGCCGACCGGCCGGGGCCTGTCCAAGATAGCCATGAACGCCTGCGAGGTCGTCGGCGCCGGATCCGGTGCGACGCTGAGCTGCGGCCAGCCGATCACCGTGGGCAACAGCACCCAGTGCCTGAAGGCCAGGATCAGCAAGACGCGGTTTGCCAAGTTCTGCAGCTTCCTCGACAAGGAGTTCATCGCCATCGATCCCGCGCGTGGGCGGCTTTATGTGAGCTACAGCGACTTCCTGTTCCGGGGTGGCACCAGCCAGATCGAGATCGCCGCGTGCGATATCGGCAACGCCGCTGGCGGGCCTGGCCCGGCCGGCGGCACCCCGGCTGCACCGGTCTGCAAGAACGGCACGCCCCCGGTCCCGGTGACCTCGCGGTTCCTCCAGGGCAGGCCGTACTTCGTGGTCTCCCGGCCCGACCCGAGGGGATGTGAGAAAGAGGGCGCCTACCCGGCGGTAGACCCGGCGACGGGAGACGTCTACACCGCCTACGAGTACAACATCGAAACCAACCTCTTCCTCCGGAAGTGCTTCGGGGCGGCCACGCCAGCGGCGGAGGTGATGACCAGAACGCCGCGAAGCTGCCTGCCGCTGGCCACGTTCGCCGCGTGCAGACGACCCCAGACCAGGACTTCCGTACCGGTCACGTCGCTCGCCGCGGCGTTTGTTCCCGGCTACAACCGGTTCCCGGTCAACGACTTCCCGCGGCCGGCGGTCAGCGACCGCTACGGCACGGTAAGCGTGGTCTGGAACGACACCCGCTTCCACCCGCTCGGGGACATCCTGCTGCAAAGCTTCCACAAGACCTCACTCACGCCGGTCCAGGCGCAGCCGGTCGTACTTGACCGGCCGGCCTCCGGCGGCCTGCACATGCTGCCCGCACTACGCACCGCCACGGCCGCTGGGCTGCTCGACGTCACCTGGTACTCGCGCTCCACGCCGACCACCGCCAACACCAACGTGGACGGCGTGCTGGGCGTCAGCCCGCTCACCACGACCACACCACCGTCCAACGTCCGGATCACCAACGTGGCCTCGAACTGGCTCACCAACACATCGGACATCGTCCCGAACTTCGGCGACTACACCGACGCGGCGCTGACTACCACCGCGACGCCGCCCTACGTCGGGCCAACCCTCTACGTGGCCTGGAGCGATGGCAGGTTCAGCGTGCCGCAGCCGTTCGAGGCAAACCTGCCCGGATAGCACCTAGCCGGCCAGTCCCGGCCGCGCCGGGCTCGGCCAGCTACCTCGCGACGATCGAATGACCCGCCGTGGCGCGCCGAGGTGTGCAGCTCGACGAACCGGCCCGGAGTCGAGTTCGAGCCATCGAATCGGGCTGCCGATACACCTGTCTGGATAGGGTCTCGGCGACTTCCGGGCGTCAGCCGCCTGCCATCGCGCCGATCACGAGCAGCGGCTCCTTTCCGCTGGCAACCTCATCAGGTAGCGGGGCGTCGGGAGACTCATGGGAGAGGTCTTCCTCGCAGGCGAAGAACCGGATGAACGCACGGCGCTGGCCGCTGGCGCGATCGCGCAACGTGCCGCACAGCGCGGGGTAGCGGGCCTCGAGAGCATCGAGCACCGCCCGCTGGGTGGGCTCGGCGTCCACCTCGATCTGCTTCTCGCACCGGGCGAGCGCACACAAGTGCGCGGGAAGGACGACGCGGATCATGACAGCGTTTGTACCTCTACCGAGAGCACCGGTGGCAGGGTCTCGGCGATCGGCGCCCAGTGATCGCCGGAATCCTTCGATGCGTAGACCTGGCCGCCGGTCGTGCCGAAGTAGACGCCACACTCAGCCAGGGTGTCGACCGCCATGGCGTCGCGGAGCACGTCGACGTAGCAGTTCTGCTGTGGCAGTCCGTCAGTAAGTGGCTCCCAGTCGTTGCCGCCGCTGCGGCTGCGGTAGACGCGCAGCTTGCCCTCAGGCGGGAAGTGATGCGAGTCGCTCGTGATCGGCACGACGTAGACGGTTTCCGGTTCGTGCGAGTGCACAGCGATGGGGAACCCGAAATCGGTCGGCAAGTTGCCGCTGATCTCGGTCCAGTTCTCGGCGCCGTCGTCACTGCGCATGACGTCCCAGTGCTTCTGCATGAAGATCGTGTCCGGGCGAGTCGGATGCATGGCCAGGTTGTGCACGCAGTGCCCGACCTCGTCGGCGGGCGATGGAATGCCCTGCGAGAGGAGGCCCTTGTTGACCGGGCGCCACGTCTCGCCGCCGTCGTCGGTGCGGAACACACCCGCCGCGGAGATCGCTACCACGATCCGCTTCGCGTTGTTGGGGTCGAGCAGGATGGTGTGCAGGCACATGCCGCCGGCGCCGGGCTGCCACTTGGGTCCGGAGCCGTGCTCGCGAAGCCCACGGACCTCCTCCCAGCTCTTGCCGCCATCGGTGGTCTTGAACAGCGCGGCGTCCTGCACGCCGGCGAAGACGGTGTCCGGATCGTCGGGCGCCGGTTCGAGGTGCCAGACCCGGGTGAACTCCCACGGGCGCAGGCTGCCGTCGTACCACTGGTGCTCGCCGGGGACGCCGGCGTAGGCGAAGTCGTTGCCGACCGCGTCCCAGGTCTGCCCGCCGTCGTTCGAGCGCTGCATGACCTGACCGAACCACCCGCTGCACTGGGAGGCGTAGAGCCGGTCTGGGTCGGCAGGGGAGCCGGCGACGTGGTAGATCTCCCAGCCGGGGAAGTGCGGACCGCTCACCTGCCAGTCTGTGCGCCGCTCGTCCGAGGTCAACATGAATGCGCCCTTGCGCGTGCCAACCAGCACCCGTACTGCCGCCATCTCCGCCTCCAGATCGCGTGGTCCCTATGGGTTCGACGAATGAGCCCCGCTGATATCTACCTATGGGCAGGCTAGAACTCATCGCCGACATTGCGCGACGGGCACCAATTCCGGGCATCGCCGAAGGTCCGCACTTCGCCAGCCACCCGGAGTGGTCGCTACCCGGTGACTTCGAGATGATCAGATACATGCTGCGGGGCCGGGACGCCGAACTCACCGAGATCGCGCAGACATTCTTGCCGCGACACGGCCCCTACCGCCGGGGCACGGCCGCGGTGCCCGAGCCGGCCGCGGCGTCGGCCGGAGATCGCGACGCTGGCGCCGGACACCGCAGCGACGATTCCGCGGTGGCAAACCTGATCAACCACGCGGAACCGCCGTGGTCGTCGAGAACGGCGCGACCACGAGCCGAAGCCGCCCACCATCCGGCCGGGACATCGAACACCGCCGCGACGGTCACCGGACAGAATGGGTAGCCGACGAAGATCCATTCCGAACGATATCGACTATGGCTCCGTCTGGTCAGACCGGTCAGAGGAATCGATCTGCGCTCCCGCGCCGGAGGGAGTAACGCTGGGTTCTACCCGTGCATTAGCTGTGCTGGACACACCCAACCGCCCACGGTCGAACCTCGAGCCTCTCTTCCGGGACCGGCTCCCCGCACACCTCGCATATGCCGTAACTGCCGTCGGCGACGCGACGTCGAGCCCTACGTACCTCCTCCAACATCGCGAGCAGGTGCTTCTGTGCCGACACTGCGGCAAGACGGTCTACCGCCATCGAGGTCCCGTCACCGACACGCTTGCCGAAGGAGATCGCACCGACCTCACCGGCCGGCTTGGTCAACTCCGCCAGCTCGTCCTCGAGGCTCTGCTCCCGCTCAGCCAAGAGGCGGTCGACGTCAAAGTTCACCTCGCCAGAGTAGGACGTGCCTTACCGTCAGCGGTCAAAAGCGACTCGCACCGGCGGGTTCCGACGACCCGACCAGGCGACCCGCAGCGACTGTGGGACACCGGCTGCCAAACGGTGCCGCCGGACAACTACTCCCGCCGATCAACCAGGGCCGCCAGGAACTGATCGACCACGTGCTCATCTGCCACGCCCTCGTTGGCACATTGGCGGACGCGGCGACCATCCCGCTCGACGTGCCGAGCGTCGGCGCCCAACTCCAGCGCACCCCACGGATCGACCCGCCATCAGACGACCGACCCGTGGTCGCGCACTTCGACCTCTGAATGCCGCACGCCCAGAGCCGGCCGCTGATACCGGCCCGGCGCCGCGCCTTCTCGACAGCGATCATTCGGCGTCGGAACGTGGTGGCAGGCTGAACTCATGGTCGAGTTCGTGAAGCAGGATCTGTCCGGGGCGCGGTTCGAGCGGGTTGATCTCAGCCACACGTGGTTCCGCAACGTGTACTTCACGGGCGCGACGGTGCGCGGCGCGTGGCTCGAAGATGTGGACATCGACGGCGAGATCCGCAACGTCCGGGTCAACGGCGTCGACATCGGGCCGCTCATCGAGGCCGAGCTGAACCGGCGCTATCCGGAACGGGCGAAGCTCGACCCAGCCGACGCCGACGGCTTCCGCGAGGCGTGGGCGATCATCGAGGGAGTGTGGCCGCCGACCGTCGAGCGCGCCAAGCGGTTGCCGCCCGAGCTGCTGCACCAGCGGGTCGAGGACGAGTGGTCGTTCATCGAGACGTTGCGCCACCTCGTCTTCGCCAGCGACGCGTGGGTGCGCCGCGCGATCCTCGGCTACCCGGAGCCGTACAGCCCGCTCGGGCTGCCGCACGAGGAAATGGAGCCCGACCCGAGCGTGCCCAACGATCGTGACGCGCGACCGTCCCTGGACCAGATGCTCGAACTGCGCGCCGACCGGATGCGCACCGTCGGCGAGGTCATCGCAAAGCTCACCGACGACCAGGTCGGCCGCGAGACCGACCCGGTGCCGCCGCCGGGCTACCCGCCGGCGGGCAGCTACCCGATACGCCGCTGCCTGCGCACGGTCGTTACCGAGGAGTGGCTGCACCACCTCTACGCCGAACGTGACCTCGCCGTCCTGGAGCAGCGTGAGTGATGGCTCAACCCTCCGCGACCGGCACCGGCGGCGGTGCATCGGAACCGACCACCTCCATCCGCTTGCCCTCCACCCGCGTCGCCCTCCATCCGCGTCGCCGGGCCGGGCAGGCCCACTGTGCTAACGGGTGCCGGTCATGGGCAGCGGCTGGGCGCACAACCGAACGGAGCGGCGCGGGTGCAGTTCCCTGTCAGCTACGACGCTTGCGCGCCCGCGGGCGAGTACGCCCCGCAGGCGTGATTGCGTCATGCTCATCGACGTCAAGGCCAAGCGCTACTAGGCGGCCTACGGCCGGCTCTGACATCGACTGCGGCGACGCACGTCCGCAAGCAGGCAACATCGCCACTGGACAGGGGTCTTGGCCGGCCCCAGCTCGTTCCTGAATGTCGGTGTGTTCTGGTCATGATGAACCGGTGATCGCCGGCGGAGGATCATGCAAGACCGCTGCCGAGGTTCAGGAGACGCGAGAGGTTGCTTTCGCCGGAAGGGGGGCACTACCGATGGAGGGCGCGATGGATGTATCGACTGCCGGAGGCGGCGGTCAGGTGGTAGTCGCCGGTGCCGGGTACGCGGGGTTGCACAGCGCGTTGCGCCTGACGGGCAGGCTGCGCGACAACCCGAAGACGGAGCTGACCCTGGTCGACCGACACGGCTACCACCAGGTGCTGACCGAGCTACCTCGGGTGGCCGGCGGCACCCGCGCCGCGGATGCGGTGCGCATCCCGCTGCAGGACCTGCTGGCCACCCGGGTCCGTTTCGTGCAGGCCGAGATCGATGGTCTGGACCTGACAGGGCGGCGGTTGCTCACCGCGGCGGGGCCGATCGGCTGGACGCGACTGGTGCTGGCGCTGGGCAGCCGACCCAACGACTTCGACATCCCCGGCCTGGCGGAGCGCACCCTGTCGCTGTATTCGGCCGATGACGCCGAGCGGGTATGGGCGGCGGCCAGCAAT
>JAJKIB010000005.1 GCA_021154745.1 Mycobacterium sp. | reverse complement strand
CCGGCCGCGACGAGCCATGCAGCATGGAATCGTCCGGGCGATGGCAGTTCGGCGGAACCGAGGACAGCGACCGCCACTGCGATGCCGATCGCTGCACCGATCTGCCGTGCGCATTGGCTGAGCGCCGTCGCGGCGGAGAGTTCGGTCGGCGGAAGTCCGGTCACCGCCGCCGCGGTAAGCAGTGGGTAGGACAGACCGATACCGATCCCGGTGACGATCACGATCGCGATCCAGGCTTTGGAGTAGCCCGACCCGGCAGCGGCGGCGGCAATGACGAGTCCTGCTGCCATGAGCGTCAAGCCGACACTCAGCGGCAGCCGGAAACCGATGTGGGCAGGGAGCCGGCCGACGTGCAGTGTCAGGGCCGCGACGATCAAACCGATGGGCAGGATCGCGAGACCGGTGCCAAGCAACGAGAAGCGCCACTGATCGAGAAGGAACAGTGTGAAGGTCAACAGCAACCCGAAGAAAGCGCACGAGTAGAGGGTCGTCGTAACGGTCGCCATTGCGGTTTGCCGCCGGAGCAGTAGCCGCAGATCCAGCAGCGGCATCGGCACGCGTGTGCACCGCCGGATGAAGAGCCAGACCAGCGCCGCGCCGGCTGCCAGGCTCGCAACCGTCCTGCTGTCCGTGATGCCGAACCTCGGAGCTTCGGAGATGCCGAACGTGATTGCTCCCACGCCGGTCGCGAGCAATACCGCGCCGGCCGGATCGTGTATTGCACGGCCGGGCACTCGCGGTGTGTCAGGCAGCGCCCGTCGCCCGGCGCACATGGCTGCGATCAGTGGCAGGTTGGCCAGGAACACCCAGCGCCACCCCGCGATAGTCGTGAGCGGTCCGCCGAGAATCGGCCCGGCGCACATGCCGAGCGCGGCCACCCCGGTCCAGCGGGCGGCGTAGGTCGACCGATGCACCGCGTCGACGGCGGCGAGCAGCAGTCCCATCGATGCCGGCGAAACCGCGGCCGCCGCGACGCCTTGCACGATCCGACCCGCGACCAGTAGCGGGAGGTTCGGGGCCAGCCCGCACAGCGCGGAACCAACTGCGAATGCGGCCAGCCCTGCGAGGTAGACCTGGCGGCGTCCGAGCCGATCGGCGAGCCGGCCGGCGGGGACGAGCGCGGCGGCGAACACGATCGCATATGCCGTGATGATCCACGCCAGCGCGCCGCGGTCAGTGGTGCGGAACGTCGCCCCGATCGCGGGTAGCAGCGCGTTGGCCACCGACACGTCCAGCGACACCAGAAAGCCGCCTGCGCAGGTGAGCAGCACCACGGCGAGCGTCGGACTGGCAGTCGCGGCAGCCGAAGTTGCCGGTCCCGGCCCGGGCAATGCGAGGCTGTCGGTCGCGCTGCTCACACCATCACCTGCCGCACGCGGCGAGTGAACGCACCCGGGGCAAGGCCAGATCAAGTGCGTACTCGGTAATGCCGAACTCGCGCGCCAGGGTTTCGGCGCAGCCGTGGAAGCTGCGTAGCAGGGCAAGCGCACCGGCGTTGTGGTCGGCGATCAGCGCGGTGAACGCGCCGATGCCCTCGGGGCGGGCGCGGTCGGCCAGCCGATCCACCAGCGCGCGTCCCAGCCCGCGGCGATGCCATTCGTCGATGACCGCAACCGCAAGCTCGGCGCGGCGGCCAAGGTCGCGCGAGCGGACGTAGCGTGCCACGCCCACTGCTCGATCGTCAGCAGTGCTGATGGCGATGAGTGCCTCGTGGTCGTGGTAGTCGACTACCGTGAGGCGACGCAGCTCCGCCGGCAGCAACGCCCCCTTGCTGCCGAGGAAGCGGCTGTGACGCGAGGCGACGCTGAGGCGGCCGAACGCGTCGGAGAGCAGCGCGGCGTCAGCTGCCCGGATCGGCCGGACAGTGACCGATGATCCGTCGAGCAGCTGCAGCCGCTCGTGCGCAACGGCTTCGACGACGGTTTCTGGCCGCCTATGTCGAGTGGGTAAAAGGAAACGTGCTGCCGGCGGTTCGCGTTTTCGTGACAGCGTGCTGCCGCGCCGCGCTCGCGCGATGCGGCGAGCCTGCTCGGCCTCGGCCAACAATGTCTTGCGCCGCTCGTCTACGAGCGGCGTGATCAGCAGGTGCATGATGGGTGAATCTCTCCTCGGACCGGTGGTTCGGGTGATGAGGCTCGAAGTGTTCTTGCGCCGGTGCCCAGCCGACGCCGAGTCGAGTCCTCCGCGTCCTTGTCACGTACCGGACGCGTCAGGTCTAATCGCCGGCTCTTTGCGGCTTCTTTGCGGCGTGTTGGTGAGAGCACAATGGGCCGGCATGGGGGACGGCGCATCGCGCGAAGTTATGCGGGTCGCGCTGCTCGGCGGCTTCGCCGCCTCCGTCGACGGCAGGGCGGTGGACGATCGGTGGCGGCTTCGCAAGGCGAAGACCTTGGTGAAGCTGCTCGCCCTCGCACCAGGGCACCGGCTGCACCGCGAGAGCGTGCTTGATCAGTTGTGGCCGGATGTGGACCCGCGCGCGGCGACGAACAACCTGCACCAAGCGATACATGCGGCACGTAGGGCACTCGGCGCAACCCGCATCGTGTTGCGCGACGAGCTGGTGTGGCTGTCTCCGGACGAGACGCTCCTGGTCGATGTCGACGCGTTCCAAGCGGCGTCGGACGCGGCGCGGGCGAGTGGCGACATCGATCAATTGCGCGGCGCGCTGGCGCAGTGGACCGGAACGCTGCTTCCGGAGGATGCCTACGAGCCGTGGTCTGCGGCGGATCGGGAGCGGTTGGCCGAGACGTACGCCGCCGTGGCTGCCCAGCTCGCGGCGGCACTCGTTGCGAGCGGGGCGCCCGAGGCCGCGCTCACCCTGCTCGAACCGCTGGTCACGCATCGCGAGTTTGACGAGTCGTTGCATCGGAGCTGGATTGCCGCGCTGGCCGCCATTGGCCGGCGATGGGACGCGCTCGCCGCCTACGAGCAGCTGCGTGACGCACTCGACCGGGAGTACGCCGCCGAGCCGGAACCGGAGACCAAGGCGACCTATCGACGCGTGTTGATCGGCGTCGCGGCGGCACCCGCGCGAACGCCGCACAACCTGCCCGAACCCGCGAGCAGCTTCATCGGGCGGCATCGCGAGCTCCACGAACTCAGCGTGAGTCTCGAGCGGACCAGGCTGCTCACGCTGACCGGCCCGGGCGGCGCAGGCAAGAGCCGACTCTCGGTCGAACTCGCACGTCGGGCCGCCGCCACCAATGATTTCCCGGACGGTGTGTGGCGGGTGAAGCTCGCCGGTGTCAAGGACGGTGAGCTCGTGACGTCGACGACTGCAGCCACGCTGGGTCTCGCGCTGCCCGGGGGCCGGCCGTCCGAGCCGGCGATCGCCGATCAACTCGCCGGCCGGTCACTGCTTCTCGTGCTGGACAACTGCGAACACCTGCTGTCCGCCGCGAGCGCGCTCGTCAGCGAAGTACTGTCACGATGCCCGGACGTACGCGTTGTGACAACCAGCCGGGAACCGCTCGGCGTTGCCGGCGAGGTCGTCTACCGAGCGCCGTCACTCGAGCTTCCGGCGCGGGCCGAGGTCGAATCGGACGTGGCCGCCCTTGCCCGGCTCGAGGCGGTGCAGCTGTTCGTCGAGCGCGCGAAGCAGACCAGCGACCAGTTCGTGCTCGACGCCGGGAACGCGTCGGCCGTCGCAGAAATCTGTCGTCGCCTCGACGGGATGCCCCTCGCGCTCGAGCTCGCCGCGGCCCGGCTGGCGCACCTGAGCGTGGCCGACCTCGCGGTCGGTCTCGACAGCGCGCTGGCGCTGCTCGCCCGCCGCGGCGGCACCAAGCTCGACCGGCAGCAGACGTTGGCCGCGACCCTCGACTGGAGTCATGAGCTGCTCGACGACGACGAACGCGCTGCGTTCGCTCGGTTGGCCGTGTTCGCCGGCGGGTTCGACATCGAGGCCGCAGCGCAGGTCTGCGCCGCGGCACCGACCCAGAGTGTCGAGTTGATCTCCCGGCTGGTGGACAAGTCGCTCGTGGAGGCGGACACCTCGGGCCCGTCGGCTCGGTACCGCCTGCTGGAGGTGGTGCGCCAGTACGCCGAGGCGCGACTCGACGCGGCAGGCGACGGACCGGACGCCCGGCTGCGGCATCGCGAGTGGTTCGCCGTCGCCGCCGCCGAACACGATCCGGACCGAGGGGAACCGATCGTCGGCGAGCCGTCCAACTGGTTCGACGTCGAGCAGGACAACCTACGCGCGGCGTTGTCCTCCGCACTGTCCGACGACCCGCCACTGGCGCTGCAATTGGCCACGTCCACTTGGCGCTTCTGGATGTCCCGCGGCCTCATCGCCGAGGGCGCGCGATGGCTGACGCACGCCCTCGACGGCTGCCCGGACCGGTCCTGGGTGCGGGCGCGCGCCTTGGCGGCGATCGGCGTCCTGCACGCGCGGCAGGGACGGGTGTCCCAGCTTGGCGCAATCGGTGATGAGATCCACGCGTTGCTGAGCGAGCACGACGATCCGGCGGTGCGGGCATTCGGCCGGCACCAGCGCGACGTGTTCGCGTTCATGGCCGGTGAGTGGGACGCGGCTGCCGAGAATGAGCTCGTCGCCTCGACGCCCGATCGTGTCGACTCCTTCCCGGCGATCACGGCGTCCGCGCGGCACCTGGCCGGGATCGTGGCGCTGGGCAGAGCGGATCCCGAGGCCGCACGGTCGCTGTTCGCGGCGGCGCAGCAATCGCTGGCTCAGGTTCCGTCGGGCACGCCGCCGTATTTCATGACGATCACGCTGGGGTGGGTCGTGGACCCACGTGTGGAACCACCCCTGCCTTTCGGCGAGGAGACTGTGCTGTTCGGCCGCCGGATCGGTGCGCAGCAGGCGGCTGGGCACATCGCGCTCGCACAGGCGCTCACCGACCGGCAATCCGGGGATACCGATTCGGCGCTCCGGCTGATCGGCGAGGCGCGGCGTCGGTTCGACGCGCTCGGCGATCGCTACGGGCAGGCCTACGCTGCGGCCCAACGCGGCCACACGCTGCGCTGGGTCGGTGACCACTCGGCCGCCACCGACGCGTTCGTCGAGTCGGAGACCCTGCGTCGCGAGTTGCGCGACCAGCGGTCCGTGGCGATGGCTTTGTCGGGTCGTGCACTCGTCGCGGCGTCGGCCGGCCAAAGCGCCCCGGCACGGGCGCTGGGCCGCGAAGCGCTGGACATGATGGAGCGCAACGGCGACACCGCCGGCGTCACGCTGACGACGACGAATCTTGCCGTGGCCGAGATGCTCCTCGGTGAGCCGTCAGCAGCGCTCGGCTGGATCGACCGCGCGACGCAGGTTCCGGACCTGCCGGGCGGACACCGAGGCTTCGGTTGGCTCCGCCTGCTGCAAGCGCAGGTGTTGTCCGGCGCGGGCGACCGGCAAGCCGCCGACGCCGCGGCAGTTGCCGCCCTCGAACTCTTCTCCGGGTTCGGCGAGCAGGCTGGGCTCGCCGCGCTGCAAAGAGCGTGCAAAGCCGGCCTCCTTACGTTGCCGGAGGACAACACAACGTAGGAGGAAGCGCATGGCACACGTTCTTGGCGAGGCCACGATCCGCGAGCTCGAAAGCGACCTGTCCGGCAAGGTCATCCGTCCTGACGACGCGGAATACGAAACCGCGCGTCGCATCTGGAATCACGCGATCGACAAGCGCCCCGCGCTGGTCGTACGCCCGGCCTCGACCAAGGACGTGGTCCTCGCCGTCCGCTTCGCATGCAGCGAGGGGCTGCCGATCGCAGTCCGGGGCGGGGCGCACAGTGTTGCCGGCTTCTCCACCTGCGACGACGGAATAGTCATCGACCTCGCGGCGATGAACTCCGTCCAGGTGGATGTCGAGGGGCGGCGTGCCGTCGCGGGGGGCGGCACGAAGTGGAAGGACTTCGACGCGGCGACTCAGGCGCACGGACTGGCAACCACGGGCGGGCTCATCTCGAGCACCGGCGTCGGCGGGTTCGCGCTGGGCGGGGGGATCGGGCACCTGGTGCGCAAGTACGGGCTGACCTGCGACAACCTGTTGTCGGCCGAAGTTGTGACCGCCGATGGTTCGGTGGTCCGCGCGTCGGCGTCCGAGAACGCCGAACTGTTCTGGGCGCTGCGCGGCGGTGGCGGCAACTTCGGCGTCGCGACCTCGTTCGAACTCGCGTTGCACCCGGTTGGTCCGACCGTTCTCGGCGGGGTGGTGTTCTACCCGGGCGAGCAGGCGACCGAGGTCGTGACCGGCTGGCGCGACCTGCTGAGCAACGTGCCGGACGAGCTGTCCACGATCGTCAATCTCACGACCGCTCCGCCCGCTCCGTTCATTCCGGAGGAGTGGCACTTCAAGAAGGTCGCCGCGGTGATTGCGTGCTGGGCCGGCGATCCAGACGACGGCGCGGACGCCGTCAAGCCGTTGCGCGCGCTGGGCACGCCCATCGTCGACCTGCTCGGCCCGATCCCATACGTGCAGTTGCAACAGCTCATCGACGCGCTCTGGGAGCCCGGCGCGGCGAACTACTTCACCTCCGCGTTCCTCGACGCGCTCCCCGACGCGGCGATCGCGACGTATGCCGAACACCACCAGCGGTCGGCCGAGCTTCCGGTCCAGGAAGAGCTGCACATCCACCACCTCGGCGGCGCAATGGGTGCAGTGCCTGCGGACGCGACCGCGTTCACCGACCGGCAGTCGCCGTTCATCATCAACTGCCTCGCCCGCACACCGGAGGTCGACCAATTACCGGCGCAGATCGAGTGGGCGCGGGCCGCACGCGACGCGATGTCGGCATACGGCAACGGTCGCACCTACGTGAACTTCACCGGGGTGGGCGCAGATGACAAGGCGCGGATGAGCTACCCCCCGGAGGCCTACGCCCGCCTCCAGGCGGTAAAGGACCGCTACGACCCGACAAACGTGTTCCGGTTCAACCAGAACATCCCACCGAGCAGCTGACCGGGCACGCTGCCACTGGTCACTGCACCCGTCCAATCGGGGAACCGAATGCGCTGCGGGGGACCGCCGCGCTCGCCGATCCAGGTGCACGACACGCATCGCGACCACCGCAGCGTGGCAATCGCGCTACCTCAACGGCGTGCTCGCCATCCTGCGAACAGACCGAAACGTCTCACTCACCTGCAAACTGATCGGAGTTGACATGCACACGTTCAAACGGCTGGCCATCGCGGCCGCCGCGCTCGCCCTCGTCGTCCTGCCGGCGAGCGCCGCCTACGCCGGCAGCGGCGGCCGGCTACGCATCGAGACGGCGTGGTATCACGGCAGCGAGGTCACCTTCCTGCAGCCGTCGCTGTTCAGCGCGAACCCGAACGGCGGTGTCCTGGCCTGCTTCGGACTCGGCCCGGACCTGGCCGGAATCGACCGGCCGACGCGGCCGCTGTACGTGGTCTTCGACGACACGGCGACCCAGGACCACTGCGACGGACAACCGAACGTCTTGCGGCACGACCACATCCTCTCGGTGGCGCCCGGCGACCCCGGCTACACCGGCGCCTGGACCCTCGTCCTGCTCGTGGAGGCCACCCCCGGAAGCATCGACCTGGCTACACACCCGTTGACGAATGCCGCGCAGGTGCACAACGCGATCGACCAAGGGCAACTGATCGACGTCACCGCGGCCCTCGCACCGAACGGCCCGGTCAACATGGTCGCGCCGGTCATCGGCAGGCCCTGAAACCAGTCCCGAAACCACGAGCCGACCGGTCCAGCTGCGGCGAAGGGCCGAGGTCGACGGCGGCCGGCAACCGGGTTACTCGCCGGCCATCCGATACCCCATGCCGGGCTCGGTGAGCGGGTAGCGCGGCCGGGCCGGATCGGGTTCGAGCCTGCGCCGCAGCTGGGCCATGTAGACGCGCAAGTACCCCTTACTCGCTCGAGACGAACAGCCGGTGCGGCAATGCGATCGCGGCGGCCTCGGCGCGGGTGTGCACCCCCAGTGTGTTGAAGATGTGCTCCATGTGCTTGCGCACCGTGCCTGGCGAGATGAACAGCCGTTGCCCGATCGCGGCGTTGGGCAGGCCCTCACCGGCCAGCTGCAGGATCTCCCACTCGCGCGGGGTGATTTGGGGGCGCCTTGGCGGCGGCGTTCGGCGTCGAGATATATCTCCTCCAGGTGCGGGCGCAGCAGCGTCAGGACCATGACGTCCCGGTCGGTGAAGTCGTTGGTGGTTGAGCGCACGAACATAACCCGGCGGGCGCGGCCGGGTGGGCAGGGCAGCCGCACACCCAGGCACGTGCGCACATCGCCGTGGCGGTAGAAGTCGAGTAGGCCTCGGTGGTGCGCAACTCGAGGTCGGTGTAGAAGTCGGAGAAACGGGTGGCGCCACCCCGGGTCGGACCACGCAGGATCGGTGCACGCAAGGAAGTTCCGGCTCACCCGGAAATAGCTCGCTGTCTCGTCGTCTTTGGTCACCGTGGTTATCGCACCACGCTCCCCCTCGTCGATGTCCTGCTTCTGGACGAGGCATTCGTGCACCCAGTCCAGTTCGCACAGCTGGACGGAATCGGCGCGGATCAGCCGGCCCAGCCCCTCCAGCAGCGCCCACGGGACGACGTCGCCTGGTTCGTCGCGGCGGGCGTCCTCGAGCAGCGTGAACATCGCATGCAGATCTGAGTCCGGCAACGTCGTCGTGGTCATCGGCTCACCCCGTTGCCGATCAGGTTAGGCCGTCATCCCCCTCGCCGGAACGCCGGGCCCGAGAACGCGACTGCCCACCGGCTGTTGGCCATTAGGCGCCGTGACAACCGCGCTGGACCTCGCCCGGCCGGGCTAGCCGGTCCATCTCCGCCACGGACGACTCGCTCATCCGGTGAGCCAAGGTGCCAAGGAGCAGCGGATTTCGTGCCGCCCTCGAGAACGATCTATCTGCGTGTCCTCCCCCGGCGCGCCGAGCCACCTACGGGTGTCGGCTGGTTTCCGCTGTCCCCGAAGTCGGT
>JAJKIB010000004.1 GCA_021154745.1 Mycobacterium sp. | reverse complement strand
GGGTGGCCGGCGGATCCCCCGGCAGCAGCCGTACCCGTCGCACCTTGCCGACCGTGGTGGCGATCGCCACCTGGCCGCGGATCACCCGGCTCATTCGCGGATCCGACTCCAGTCCCGCCACGTCGGCTTCGATACTCAACCCCATCGGGCACATCGGCAACACCCGGCCCTTGACCCCGAGGATGCGGCCAAGCTCGTCGAGCGCCGTCACCGAATCCGCCAGCACCTCGTTGAGCCCCGCCAACATCAGGTTGCCGATCGGGTGGCCGGCCAGAGCACCGCTCCCGCCGAACCGATGCTGGATGATGGTCGCCCACAGCCGCCCGTGCGGGCTGTCAGATGCCAACGCCGCCAACGCCATTCGCAGATCACCCGGCGGCACCACATCCAGTTCGCTGCGCAGCCGCCCCGACGATCCTCCGTCGTCGGCGACCGTGACCACCGCCGTGACGTGCGGGGTGAGCCGACGGGCGGCCGACAGCGTGGCGTAGAGCCCGTGCCCGCCACCGAGCGCGACGATCCGTGGGCTCATTCGCGGCCCAGATCCCGATGCAGTACCCGCACCGTGAGCTCGTCGTCCTGCAGTCGCGCGGCCAGCGCCTCGGCCATCGCGACACTGCGGTGCTTGCCGCCCGTGCAGCCAATGGCAACAGTCATGTAGCGCTTCCCTTCCCGGCGATAGCCTTCGATCACGACGTCAAGCAGCTGATGATAGGTATCCAAGAACTCCGCGGCGCCCGGCTGTCCGAGCACGTATTCGCGCACTGCCGGGTGCTGGCCGGTGTGCGGCCGGAGCTCGTCCACCCAGTGCGGGTTGGGCAAGAAGCGCACGTCCATCACCGTGTCGGCGTCCATCGGCAACCCGTATTTGTACCCGAACGACTCTACGGTGACGCTGGTCTGTGCAATGGTCTCACCGCCGAACGCGCGCTCGATGCTTTCCCGCAGCGCCGGCACGGACAGCGTCGACGTGTCGATCACCAGGTCCGCCGCGGCCCTTATCGGCGCCAGCATCGACCGTTCCGCGGCGATGCCTTCGGCCAGAGTCTGGTTGCCCTGCAACGGATGACTGCGCCGATTCTGTTCGTAGCGCCGCACCAAAATGTCGTCGGAGGCCTCGAGGAACAACACCCGTGGGGTGATGTTGCGGGTGGCCAGATCCTTTCGCACCCAATCCAGATCACCGGTGAAGCCACGTGACCGCACATCCATCACGACCGCCAGTTGGGTGATGCGCGAACCCGCCGCGAGTCCCAGTTCGACCATCTGGGCGATCAGCTCGGGCGGCAGGTTGTCTGCGACATACCAGCCCAGGTCCTCCAGCACTTTCGCGGCAGTGCCACGACCCGCACCGGACAGCCCGGTGACCAGAACCACGTCGATGTCCGATTCGCCGGCTCCGCCGGCGGGCACCGATTCCGCGCTGCCGTCGCCGGCGCCCTCGCGCAGTTCGTCGTGCATATGTCCCGTCATCCCGATGCTCTGCTCTGATCATCTCCGATAACCGCAGCAGGCGTGTCGGAATCGGGCGGTACGCCGAGCGCCTCCAGCACCGCCCTCGCCGTTGCAGCGCCGATGCCGGGCACCGCGGTGATCTCCTCCAAGCTGGCCTGCTTCAGCCTCGCCACCGAGCCGAAGTGCGTGACCAGCGCCTTGCGCCGGTGCTCCCCGAGCCCACGCACCGAGTCCAGCGCTGATGCCGTCATCCTCTTCGATCGCTTGCTGCGGTGATACGCGATCGCGAACCGGTGTGCTTCGTCACGCACCCGCTGCAGCAGGTAGAGCCCCTCGCTGTTGCGCGGCATGATGAGGGGATCCGGCTCCGACGGCACCCACACCTCCTCGAGGCGCTTGGCCAGCCCGATGACCGCGACGTCGGTGATGCCCAACTCGTCGAGCACAGCTGCGGCGGCATTGACCTGGGGCGCGCCGCCGTCGACGACGAACAGGTTGGGTGGATAGGCGAACTTGCGCGACTTCCCTTCCGGTGCAAGCTCTGTCGGGTGCTGAGTGTCGTGCAGGTGACGGTAGAACCGGCGCCGCGTCACCTCCGCGATCGAGGCGACGTCATCGGAGCGACCTTCGCCCGCGGCCTCCCTGATCGCATAGTGGCGGTAGTCCGATTTGCGCGGCAATCCGTCCTCGAATACCACCAGCGACGCCACCACATCTGTGCCCATCACGTGGCTGATGTCGACACACTCGATACGCAGCGGTGCATCGGCAAGGCCCAGCGCATCCTGAATGCTCTGCAGCGCAGCCGTTCTCGCGGTGAAGTCGCCTGCGCGCTTGAGCTTGTGCTGTGTCAGAGCATCCTGCGCATTGCGCTTCACGGTTTCGGCCAGCGCGCGCTTGTCGCCGCGCTGTGCCACCCGCAGCGACACCCGCGAACCCCGTAGCTGTGACAGCCACGTCGCCAATTCCTCGGCATTGTCCGGAAGGCATGGCACCAGCACCTGACGTGGCACCGGGTTCAACGACTCGTCGGCCGCACCATCCAATTCCGCTTGGTCGCCATAGAACTGCGTCAGGAACTGCTCGACCAGCTGCCCTATACCGGATTCGCCTGGCTCGCCGGACTTTTCGACGATCCATCCGCGCTGGCCGCGCACCCGCCCGCCGCGCACGTGGAACACCTGCACGGCGGCTTCCAGTTCGTCGTCGGCGAACGCCACCACGTCGGCGTCGGTGCCGTCGCCGAGCACCACGGCCTGCTTCTCCAGCGCCCGCTTCAGCGCGGAGATGTTGTCCCGCAACCGGGCCGCCCGCTCGAAGTCCAGATCCGCGGCCGCCGCGTTCATCTGGTGTTCCATGTCGCGGGCCAACCGGTCCGTCTTGCCGGCGAGGAAATCGCAGAAGTCGTTGACGATCTGCCGGTGCTGTTCTGCGCTGACCCGTTCGACGCACGGCGCCGAGCATTTGTCGATGTAACCAAGGAGGCATGGCCGTCCGATCTGCCTGTGCCGCTTGAAAACTCCAGCGGAACACGTGCGCGCCGGGAACACCCGGGTGAGCAGATCGAGGGTTTCCCTGATCGCCCAGGCATGCGAATACGGCCCGAAGTAGCGAACGCCTTTGCGTCTGGCCCCGCGGTACACCATCAGCCGCGGATACTCCTCGTTCAATGTCACGGCCAACACCGGATACGACTTGTCGTCGCGGTAGCGGATGTTGAACCGCGGGTCGAACTCCTTGATCCAGTTGTATTCGAGCTGCAGCGCCTCGACTTCGGTGGTCACCACCGTCCACTCGACGCTGCCTGCGGCCATCACCATCTGGCGGGTGCGCGGCGCCAATCCCGTGATATCGGCGAAGTAGGAGTTCAGCCGGCTGCGCAGGCTCTTTGCCTTACCGACGTAGATGACCCGGCCGTGCGGGTCCCGGAACCGGTAGACACCCGGCTCGACGGGAATCGACCCGGGGGCGGGCCGGTACGTCGCTGGATCGGGCACGGATTCCAGGTTACTGCCGCCGTCAGACCACCCCGATGAACTACCGTCGAGAGATGCGGATGTTGGCGCCGCTAGCCGGTGTGATCCTGGTCCTGGCCGGATGTGCCGCCGAGGAGAACACACCACCACCGACCGAGGCGGGCCCGTGCTCGACCATCGCCAACGGCACCCCGGCGCCCAAATCCTCGGCGGCGCCCGCGCCCGGGGCGGTGACGACGTCCAAGAACGTCTCCACGAACCCCGAGGTCGCCACCGGGTACCGCAAGGACATGACAGCCGTGCGCACGGCCCACTACGCGGTGGCCACCGCCAACCCACTGGCCACCCAGCAGGCTTGCCTCGTACTTGACAAGGGCGGAACCGCCGCCGATGCGCTCGTCACCGCGCAGGCGGTGCTGGGCCTGGTCGAGCCGCAGTCCTCCGGCATCGGCGGCGGCGGGTTCCTGCTGTACTACGACGCCGCCGCGGGCACCGTGCAGGCCTACGACGGCCGCGAGATCGCTCCGAAGGCCGCCACCGAGAATTACCTGCGCTGGATCTCCGATGCCGACCGCACCGAACCCAAGCCCGACGCCCGCGCCTCTGGGCGGTCTATCGGCGTGCCCGGCATCCTGCGCCTGTTACAGGACCTCCACACCGAGCACGGCAAGACCGCGTGGCGTGACCTGTTCACCCCCGCCGTGGCGATGGCAGACGACGGCTTCGACATCAGCCCGCGGCTGGCCGCCGCGATTGCCGACGCCGCCCCGAAGCTCAAGGGCGATCCGAACGCCTCGGCCTACTTCCTCAACTCCGATGGGGGCCCGAAAACCTCAGGCAGCCGACTGACCAATCCCGCATACGCAAAGACGTTGGGCGTCATCGCATCCGATCCGCAGTCTTTCTACACCGGCGACATCGCGCGCGACATCGTTGCCGCCGCTGCCGACACCAGTGGCGGCCGCACACCCAGCCTGATGACGCCCGATGACCTGGCCGGCTACACCGCCAAGAAACGCGAACCGCTCTGCACTCCCTACCGCGGTAAGGAGATCTGCGGCATGCCGCCGCCGTCATCGGGAGGCATTGCGGTGGCGGCAACGCTGGGCATGCTCGAGCATTTCCCGATGGCCAATCACAAGCCCACAGATGTCGACCTCAACGGCGGCAAGCCCACGGTGATGGGTGTTCACCTCATCTCCGAGGCCGAACGGCTGGCCTACGCGGACCGCGACAAGTACATTGCCGATACCGATTTCGTGCCGCTCCCGGGCGGCTCGCCCAACACACTGCTGGGCAATGACTATCTCGCCGGCCGCGCCGCGTTGATCTCCGAGCAGCACACGATGGGCACCGCGAAGCCCGGTGATTTCGGTCCGCCGACGACGCCTGTGCCGCCGACGCCCGAACACGGCACCAGCCAGATCAGCATCGTCGACGCTCAGGGCAACGCGGCCGCGCTGACCACCACGGTGGAATCGGCGTTCGGCTCGTTCCACATGGTGGACGGATTCATCCTCAACAATCAGCTCACCGACTTCGCCGCCGAACCCGAAAAGGACGGGGCGCCGGTAGCCAATCGCGTCGAACCGGGAAAGCGGCCACGCAGCACGATGGCCCCCACGCTGGTGTTCGACGGCTCGGGCCCGTCCGGGGCCAGGGGACCGCTGTACGCCGTGACGGGCTCGCCGGGCGGCGCGGTCATCATTCAGTTCGTCGTCAAAACCCTTGTCGGGATGATTGATTGGAGCCTCGACCCACAGCAGGCGGTCTCCGCGGTGGACTTCGGGGCGGCGAATTCGCCGAAGACGAATGTCGGCGGCGAGCATCCCGCCATCGACACTTCCGATAACGGCGACCACGATCCGTTGGTGCAGGGTTTGCGCAAACTCGGGCACCAGGTCGACCTTGCCGACCAGTCCAGCGGCCTGTCTGCGATCGTGCGTGACCGTGCCGGCTGGGTCGGTGGCGCCGACCCGCGGCGCGAGGGGCTGGTAATGGGCGACACCCGGTGACGGCGGCGACGGCCCGCGTCGAGCGGCTGACCGAGTCGGACTGGCGGGTGTTCGCCGGCGTCCGGTTGCGGGCGTTGACCGATTCCCTCGGCGAGAACGACCCGCAATACCAACAGGAAGCGTCGTTCACGGCCGCGCAGTGGCGCCGGCGGCTACGCGATCACGCCCAATTCGCCGTGCTGATCGGCAACCGGACGGTTGGGCTGATCGGCGCGCAGCTGGAGAACCCCGAAACCGTGTACCTGTATTCGCTGTGGCTCGACCCGACCGCTCGCGGCCAGGGTCTGGCGCGGCCGCTGGTCGCCGCTGCGGTGGACTGGGCCCGCGACCGCCGGGCGCGCACCGTCACGCTGCGGGTGGCCGCCGACAATGCGGTGGCCCGCGGTGTGTACGAAAGCCTGGGATTCATCCTGACGGTGACCGAAACCGCAGGCCCCCGAAACGAAGTCGCGATGACGCTCAGTGTTGGCTGATGTCCGGCCGGTAGCGCGCCAGCAGCCCGCGAACACGGTCCATCGCGTCGACGGCGCGCTCCTTATCGACGGCCTGGATCGCCATCACAGGGATGTACTCGTCGTCGGGCAGGTCTACCCGTGCCCAGCGGGCGCCGCGCGGAAACGACACACCTACCACGTCCGACCACGGGATCAGCTTGTAACCGAACAGGTTTCGGACCGCGACACCTGCTGCACCGACCCGCAGCCGCGGCCGGGCGAACAGCAACACCGCGCCGGCGATGACAACACCCAGCAGCGCGATCGCCACCTGATCGGCGGTCTGAAAGATCACACCCGTCGACGAAATCTTCAGCAGCGCGCCGACAGTGATATGGGCCGCCAGGATCAAGGCTGCCGCGGCGTAGGCGAAATACGGTGTCAGATGTGGCCGTATCTCGACATCCCAGTGCCTTATGCCTCGACTCCCCGCTCGCTCCGGTCCTCGCTCGTCCCTCGCTGCGATCCTCACTCGCGGTCGTCTTCGGGCGCTCATGACCTCAGATCGCGCAGCGTCAGCGCGGTCGACAGCGCGGCGGCGGCGGCCTGCGCACCCTTGTCCTCGGCCGATTCCGGTAGCCCCGCCCGATCCAGCGCCTGCTGCTCGGTATTCGTGGTGAGCACGCCGTTGGCCACCGGAGTGGACGTATCCAGCGACACGCGCGTCAGCCCTTGGGTCACCGCGTCACACACGTAATCGAAATGCGGTGTCTCACCTCGGATCACCACGCCCAACGCCACCACCGCGTCGTGGTTGACTGCCAGTGCCTGTGCGACAACCGGAATCTCGATCGCACCGAGCACCCGAACGATGGTCGGGTTGTCGATGCCCGCTTCCGCGGCGACCTTTCGTGCGCCGTCGAGTAGCGCGTCGCAGATCCTCTCGTGCCACGTGCTGGCGACAATGCCCAGCGTCACATCCGATGCGTCGAGCCGTGGCAGGTCGGGAACCCCAGCGCCTCTGCTCAATTCAGGACTCCGCCTGGCTGCTCAAAGTGCCCCACCGAATTCGCCCGGCACGGCTTCGTCGTAGTCGTCGAGGCCGATCAGGTCATGGCCCATCCGGTCGCGCTTGGTCATCAGGTAGCGGATGTTCTCCGCGTTGGCACGCACCGGCAGCGGCACGCGCTCGATGATGTGCAACCCGTAGCCGTCCAGGCCGACGCGCTTGGCGGGGTTGTTGGTCAGCAGCCGCATGGACCGCACGCCGACGTCGACCAGGATCTGCGCGCCGCTGCCGGAATCG
>JAJKIB010000003.1 GCA_021154745.1 Mycobacterium sp. | reverse complement strand
GTGACATGCATGTGGAGGTCATCCTCAACGTCCCGCTGGGATCAGTCGGATTCGATCGCTCGGACGCGATGATCGATGAGTGGGGTCGGCAATCTTTTCCCGCCAGCGACCCGCCATCGAATTGGTGATCCGCGGTCTCACGACGGCAATGGTGTGACGCGTAGTGGCCACAACGCGCAGCCACGGAACGTCCGGTCCGCAATCGCTGTCGTGCGGATCCTTCCCGCGACGATCGCCTCGGCCTGCCGCGCGCTACGACGCGTTCCAGCTGGTCCGCCGGCGCCTCGTACGGTCATGCATCCCAGGATGCCGACACATGTTCACCACTGATGCCACGGCGGCACGACCGCGACCAGCCATCGCACGATGCATTGCAGGTCCCCGGCAGTCCGGAACACCCTCGCACAAGTTCCAGCCACCGACTACCGACTTCGCGGCAAGCGTCGAAACGCTGCCAGGTTGACTGACCGGTCCAATTTTGCCCCGTGGCTGTCGCCAATTGAATGTCATTGCCTTGAATGTCATTGCCGTCATCCGGCAATGTTCGAGCCGCTGGATGCTCCGGCGTCAGACCTAGAAGTCCGCGTCAGGAAGCGGCATCGTTGGGGTCAGCAAGAGATCGATTCGCGTGGGCCGCGCGGATGGCGCGCGAGCCAAACCGCGTCGTCGAGGCGATGAGCGTTAGTGCTTGGATCCCACAGCCTGGGGTTTCACGCGCAGGTGCCAACATGAACAGGAGTGGCGATGACTACGAACGCCGTAGCGACGTATCCCAGAGAGCTTTTGTCGGCGGTCTCAGACCCCGACAGTCTGACGCTGGTGGGCGAGCACGCGCTGCTCCTGCAGGGGGTTCATCGCCGCGTGTGGCCGGTCCTGGCCCTGATCGACGCTGGGACCTGGCCGACCGCCGAGTTGCAGACACTCGTGAGCTTCCTGCGCGGATCACTGGTGCGACAAACCTCGGATGAGGAGGCGATGCTCTTTTCCGGAGGCGCGGCGACACCGTTCGCAGAACTGATTGTCCAGCATGCTCGCCTGTACGCATTGACCGAGCGGATCGCTCAAGCGAACCTGACACATTGCGGTTTGTCCCAGTTGCGCCGCATGGTCTCGGAACTCGTCAACGTGCTCGCACAACACTTGGCGACAGAGCAGGCTCTGCTGGCCGGCCTGGCCCAATCAAGCCACCCCGTCCCGAGCGCGACCGCGGTCCTGAGCGGCGCGCAAGCATGGCGCGTCGCGGACGACGCGCCGCTGGTGATCTCGCTCGATGACCTTCCCGGCGACCATGCAGCGCAACTATGCATTGAGCGGCTGCTGCGACTGCGTGCCGGCCAACGCGCCGAGGTTCGCTCCGTTGACCGCAGCCGGCTCGAGCAGGTGTATCGGTGGATGCGCGCCTTCGATTCACCGGACTATCGGGTCGAGTACGCATCGACGGCCGATACTCACGGCTCACAGCTTCAGGTCGCTCGCCGAGGCAACCCATAACGCGTGATGTCCGTCTACCGCCGCGCGGGGATCGGCCGGGCGCTGTTGCATGTCCTGGCGACGGTCAGGCAACGGCATGAAACCTTGCCGGGATCTGACTCGGCTTGCGCCAGTCTCACCACCCAGAGTGACGGGTACGGCTGCTTGCGCCGCAGCTCCCGCGACCCTAGGAGAACGATGATGACGACCCGCCTGTGCGTGCCGGCAGCCATCGCGACGGCATCGAACGGCTCACAATGACCGTCCCGGTGTGGGCTTGGCTCGCGTTCGCCGCCACTGTCGTGATCATGCTCGCGGTGGACCTGCTCGCCCACCGAAGTGCGCGCGTCATCGGCTTCCGCGAAGCTGCGATATGGAGCGGCGTCTGGGTCGGCGTATCACTGATCTTCGCCTTCGTCGTCGGCCTGACACTCGGCGGCGATCCGGCGGTGCAGTTCACCACGGCCTGGTTGCTCGAAAAGAGCCTGTCAGTCGACAACTTGTTCGTGTTCGCGCTGATCTTTGCCTACTTCAAGGTTCCCCACGCCTACCAGCACCGGGTGCTGTTCTTCGGCGTGCTTGGGGCACTGATATTCCGCGGCATCTTCCTCGCCGCCGGCATCGCGATCGTCACCCGCTTCACTGCCGTCCTGTTCGCGTTCGGCGCCGTCCTCGTCTGGAGCGCGATCAGGTTGCTGCGCGGCGGCGACGACACCGTCGACCCGGGCAGCAGCCTGTCGGTGCGAATGCTGCGCAAGCTCATCCCGATCTCGGACGAATACCACGGTGCGAAGTTCTTCATCCGCGAGGCTGGCAAGCGCGTCGGCACCCCGCTGCTCGCAGTGGTCGCCGCCATCGAAGCCGCCGACCTCGTTTTCGCTGTGGACAGCGTGCCCGCCGTGCTCGCGGTCAGCGATAACACGTTCATCGTCTACTCCTCTAATGCATTCGCCATTCTCGGCCTGCGCGCCCTGTACTTCCTGCTCGCCGGGATGCTCGACAGGTTTCATCACCTCGGCAAAGCGCTCGCGTTCATCCTCGCCTTCATCGGCGCCAAGCTATTCCTGCAAGCCGGTCACAAGACGATCAACACCGCCATTCCGGAGATCCCGGCGCTGCTCAGCCTCGCTGTCATCATTGTCTCGCTCACGATCGCAATCGTGCTCAGCCTGCGCCGGCCGGGACGTACCGATCAACAAGACGACAGTGTCGCGCCAGCGGGCGCCGAGGACGCCAGCAGGTCCGCCGCCAAGCCATGAGCCGTTGTTGCCCGGTTCTCGTGGGCTAGTGGGCTGTCGCGGCTCGTGACCGGAGAGCCGCGAAGTGCGCGCCGCGGCAACGGCCAACACCAGAAAGGACAGGTCCGCGATGAAGTCCAGCCACCACGTCATGTGCCCGGCGCTCGGACCATCGCGTTGATCGCTGCGCCGGACAGTTCGTGCTTGGCGACAAACCCGGCGGCGGGGCTGCTCTCCGTCCGGCGACGCAGGTCCTCGATCGGTCTGCTCCAGGTCAGTACGACGGCGGGCGGATCGGGCAGCGCGGCAAGTAGCAGGGCTACGTCGAAGCCGTCCATGCCGGGCAGATGGACATCGAGCAGCACAATATCCGGCCGCAGCGGCCCGGCCGACGCCACCGCGCCCTAATGCGATCTGGCGCCGACAGCGGATACATCGGGGCAGCCCTGTACCACCGTCGGGGTGAGCCCTGACTCATCGAGCGCACCAGCGCCGATTGAGGGTCAGGTGATCGGTCAACCAGTGGTCGCGGGGCATACTGCACTTGTGGACGTCGAGTGGGACGTTACCGACGCGGCAAAGCTCGAGCGTGACACGGCCGAGTCCGGGATCACCGAGGAATTGGTCGGCGCCGAGCCCAGCTTCCATCGGCCGGGCGCGGTGCTGGTGCTCATCGCCGTGGCCTGCCTGATCGGTTCAGCCGGTGTCGTCGTCTTCACTCAGCACCGGCGATTAGCACGGTCGCCGGTAGTCGCCTCCGCGACTGCGGCGTCGTCTCAATCAGGGGCGTCTCAATCAGGGGCGTCGACCGAGACGCAGGCCGCGATCGCTCGCATCCGTGACCTCGCGCTTGCACCGGGTCCACTCACTCGCTTCGTTCGCGCGACGACCGGCGGCGGTTGCGTACCGGCCAGCCCGGTATTTCGCCGCAAAGGCGGATCGCCACGGCAGCGCTTCGCAGCGCGCCGAGCTACCACGTGACGGATGTCGGCTTCATCGTCGAGGCGACGGACGCCCTCTGTGTCTTCCAGGTACGGGCCGGCGACGGCCACAGCGACGTGCTCGTCCTCGATGTCGTCGCGCCGCCGACTCGCCCCTCGGACGCGACGGCCGGACATCTCGTCTTCGGCTCGCACCCCGACCCCGCGAGCACGATTGAGTACGCATCTGGCGTGATGCCCGGCGGCTGGCAGGTCACGGTCGGAGCGCTCGGGACAGCCAGCAGGTTGCCGGGTATCGACCGGCTTATCGCGCTGGCGGAAAGTCCGGCCACCCGCTGGTAGGGCTGAGCCACATCATCAAGCGCCCCGGTGAACGCATCGGGGCAGGTCCACCGACCGATAATTGACGCCGCGCAGAGCGACGAAGGATCCCACGGCATGCGCTGCAGTGCCCGGTTGGTGTTAGTGCCCGAAGCGCACCTCCTTGCGCGAGAACCGGGCGACCGCCGCTTGCACCACGCCGTGCTTCGCCGGCGGCACCCCGGTGAAGGTCAACGACCCACCGCCGCGACCGAGCCCCGCCTTACGCACGGTGACCGTTCCGGTGACGTGATCGGGCCCATCCTGCACGTACGCGAGGTATCGCGCTTGGTGGCCGTCGCCAATCAGCAGCGAGAACCCGCCGAGTTCGAACCCCGCGCTCTGTCGGTCGTCTAGTTCGTCGACGAAGGCCGCGTTCGTGGTGGCTGCCGCCGCGTGGTCGTTGTCGGCCGGCTGCCACCCGGGCGTCGGCGGCGCGTTCTCCGCCCGCCACGCCGTCCCGATATCGGCGTCGGTGATGAGCAGGTCCTGCTGCTCCCGGCTGAGTGTTCGGAACCACGCAGCGAACGCCGAGCGACCGGCGGTGGTGAGGTAGCCGCGCGCCTGCTCGACAAACGCAGCCTCCGGGTCCTCCTCGGCGGAGCTGTCGCTCTCCTCCTCGGTGTCGCGCTGGGACGTGTTCTGGTGGTTGTCGTTCTGGTAATTGTCGTTCTGATAGTTGTCGCTCGATTCGTCGTCAGAGACCTCATCCTCGGAGATGAGTGTCGAGTCGACAGCGCCGCGCGGACCGACCTGTCCGGAACCGCCCCGTCCGGAAGTCTGATCGGCGTCGACCAGGATCCAGTAGCCGGGCCGGTCCGGATCGCGGATCTTCCGCTTGCGGCGGCCGTCGTCGTCCAAGAACGTGTCGTCATCGGACGAGTTGTCCACCAATACGTCTGGGCTCTCGATCGTCGGGGGTGTTTCACCGCGGGCCCGGATCTCGGCATTCAGGGCCTGCTTCATGCGGATCTGGTACTCGTCGCCCGCGGTCTGCATGAACTGCTCGGGCCGAAGCGTCACATCATCCGTCGGGAAGTTCGGGTTGGTCTGCTGCGCCTCGTTCAGCCACTCGGCCTTGTCCGTCGGCCGAGGGCCCATGCTTTCTCCGGTGAGCGTCACCTTGGCCTGTTCCAGGCTGTAGCCCTGGTCCATGAGCGCCTGCAAGGCGGCGTACTGCTGCGGTGCCTCCGGCCGGTAGTGCCCGCTCTCGTCGGTGATGTCAGCGAGGTAGCCGTTCTCGATGGTCAAAAGCCCGGCACCGGTGACCGGCATGCCGGCAACGGGTGAGGTGTGGTGCGTCGCGCGGATCTTGTATCCCGCGGCGAGCAGGTCCCTGACGTCCTCGTCGCTACGGATGGGCCGCTCATTGCCCTGAGCGTTGATGACGACTGCCGCGTTGGCGTTGAACAACAGCAGGTAGCCGGTTCCCTGGTCGATCACCCAACCCCACTGCCCGTCGGCCACCAGTTGGCCCTTCGCGTCGACTACCCGGCCCTGGGTGTCGACATCGCTGGCACGCTCGCCGATGGTGTCCCGGTCCTCATACTCGGTGATCCGCTGGTTGCCCTCCGGGTTCTGCGGGCTGCGCCAGCTTCCGGCCTTCGTGTCCTCGCCCTCATACTGGGCCAGCCGCGCCGCCGGGCCGGTCGTATAGCCGGCCGCGAAGGGCGCGCCGTCCGGGCGGCGCAGCTTCGCGAAGATCCGTTCCCGGATCTCCTCCCGAGTCAATGTCGCGCGCGGCACGTCGAGCGTCTCGCTCGCGTCCATCCGCGCCTGCTCGACGGCAGTCGATAAGCCGGTCGGGTCGGTGAACGTGTCCGACTCCATCTGGACGCCCAGCCGCTCGAGAAAGCCGCCCTGCTCCGCGTCGCTAAGCGTCTGGTCCACCCAGTTCACCGTTTCGGCGTCTTGCCCGGCAAGCGAGTCCTCGTCGCTGACGTCGTCCGACGAGCCGAAAACCCCGGTGTAATTGCTTCCGGTCATGCCAAAAAACCCCCTCCTCACCGCACCACCCAGCCACTCTCCGCTCCGGCTACCTGCCCCCACCAGGGAGGCGCAGCGGGTCGCCGCGCGGTCTGCCCGAACGGGCAGCGTCACTGCAGATTCAGAGGTACTCGTCGTACGTCGCCAAGTTCGGCCGCACCCGTGCCCATATAGCCGCCCTTCACGGATGCGATCCCCAACGCGCAGAATCGGGCCGCGCGCAGAATGACACCCCGGTCCAGCACCGAGGGGCGAGTCCAGCGCGCTGTATCACGTGATGAGGAAGGGCGGAAGTGGGGATGCGCTTGCAGAGCGAGCGGCTGGTGGTGCGCGATCTCACTGCAACCGACCTCGACGCTGTG
>JAJKIB010000002.1 GCA_021154745.1 Mycobacterium sp. | reverse complement strand
GAGTCGATGGGCCAGTCGAGAGCCACCCGTGCCGACGGCGCGCCCGACACGATCATCACCGGCGCGGTGATCATCGACCATTGGGGAATCATCAAGGCCGATATCGGTATTCGTGACGGCCGCATCGCGGCGATCGGCAAGGCGGGCAATCCGGACATCATGACCGGCGTGCACCCCGACCTGGTCGTCGGGCCGTCGACGGAGATCATCTCCGGCAACGGACGCATCGTCACCGCGGGTGCCATCGACTGCCACGTGCACCTGATCTGCCCGCAAATCATGGACGAGGCGCTCGGCGGCGGCATCACCACGATTATCGCCGGCGGCACCGGTCCGGCCGAAGGCAGCAAGGCCACGACCGTCACTCCGGGTTCCTGGCATTTGGCCCGCATGCTCGAGTCGCTCGACTCGTGGCCGCTGAACATCGCGCTGCTCGGCAAGGGAAACACCGTCAGCGCCGAAGCGATGTGGGAGCAATTGCGCGGCGGCGCAGCGGGATTCAAGCTGCACGAGGACTGGGGGACCACACCGGCGGCCATCGACGCCTGCCTGACGGTGTCCGAATCGGCGGGCGTGCAGGTCAACATCCACACCGACACCCTGAACGAGGCCGGCTTCGTCGAGGACACGCTGGCCGCAATCAAAGGGCGCTCGATCCACGCCTACCACACCGAGGGAGCGGGCGGCGGCCACGCACCCGACATCATCACCGTCGTATCGCATCCGAACGTGCTGCCGAGTTCGACGAACCCGACCCGGCCGCACACCGTCAATACGCTTGATGAACATCTCGACATGCTGATGGTGTGTCACCACCTCAACCCCAGCGTCCCAGAGGATCTGGCGTTCGCCGAGAGCCGCATCCGGCCGTCGACGATCGCCGCCGAGGACCTGTTGCACGACATCGGCGCGATCTCGATGATCGGCAGCGACGCGCAAGCGATGGGTCGTATCGGTGAGGTCGTCATCCGCACCTGGCAGACCGCGCATGTGATGAAGCGCCGACGTGGCGCGCTGGAAGGCGACGGCAAGGCGGACAACAACCGGGCCCGCCGCTACGTCGCGAAGTACACGATCTGCCCGGCCATCGCGCACGGCCTTGACGACGAGATCGGCTCGATCGAGGTCGGCAAGCTTGCCGACCTGGTGCTGTGGGAGCCGGCGTTCTTCGGCGTGCGCCCGCACGCGGTCCTCAAGGGCGGCATGATCGCCTGGGCCGCAATGGGGGACGCCAACGCGTCGATTCCGACGCCGCAGCCGGTGCTGCCAAGGCCGATGTTCGGCGCCGCTCCGGCAGCGGCAGCCGCTACGTCTGTGCATTTTGTGTCCGCGCAGGCCATGGAAGACGGGTTGGCGGATCGGCTCGCCGTCAACCGCAGGCTCGTGGCTGTGAAAAATGTTCGGCAAGTCGGTAAAGCTCAGATGCCGCTCAACGGCGCATTGCCACGCATCGAGGTCGATCCGGACACGTTCACGGTGCGCATCGACGGCGACGTCTGGCAGGAACAGCCCGCCACCGAATTGCCCATGGCGCAAAGATATTTCCTGTTCTGATGACCAACCTATCGACATTGCTGACACTGGCCGACTCCCGATTACCGACCGGCGGCCATGTGCACTCCGGCGGCGTCGAGGAGGCGATCACCGGTGGCCTGGTGCGTGACCTCGCAACATTGCGGGCCTACTTGCGACGCCGGATCCGCACGCACGGCCTGGTGACGGCGTCGGTGGCTGCCGCCCTGCATGCAGGCATCCTGACCGTTGCGGATGCCGACCGCGAAACCGACGCCCGCACACCGGCTCCCGCTGCGCGGCAGGCATCGCGCGCCCAGGGTCGAGGCCTTGCGCGCCTTGGCCGGCGAGTGTGGCCCCACCATGACTGGCACCCGCTCGGGACGACGCCGCACCTGGCCGTCGCTGCAGGCGCGGTCGGTGCGGTCAGCGGGCTGAATCCCGACCAGACGGCGCTGTCGGTGGTCTACACCACCATGACTGGCTCGGCGACGGCCGCGCAGCGACTGCTGGCACTCGATCCCGGTGATGTCGCGGCACTGACCTTCGAGCTGGCGCCGCTGTGCGAGGCGACCGCAGCCGAGGCCGGCAAGGAGCTGGCCGACCTGTCCGATCCGCTGCTCGACGTGCTGGCCCAGCGGCACAGCCAACGCGAGCGCCCCTTGTTCGTCTCCTGAAAGGCAAGCCATGCCACCGCACTTCCTCTCAGCTGATTCGGCTGGCGAGCCCCATGTGCACACCGAGCGGCCCAAGCGCCACAGGGAGCCGGGCGAGCCGCTGCGCATCGGCGTCGGCGGTCCCGTCGGATCCGGCAAGACCGCGCTCGTCGCGGCGCTATGCAGGCAGCTGCGTGCGGAACTGTCACTGGCGGTGCTGACCAACGACATCTACACCACCGAGGACGCCGACTTCCTGCGCCGCCACGCGGTGTTGCCCGACGAGCGGATCGCCGCGGTCCAGACGGGCGGCTGCCCGCACACCGCGATCCGCGACGACATCACCGCCAACCTCGATGCCATCGATGATCTGATCGCACGCAATGACCGTCTGGACCTGATTCTGGTCGAATCCGGCGGCGACAACCTGACGGCCACTTTTTCCTCGGGACTGGTCGACGTGCAGATCTTCGTCGTCGACGTCGCCGGTGGCGACAAGGTGCCGCGCAAGGGCGGGCCCGGGGTCACCTATTCGGATCTGTTGGTGGTCAACAAGACCGACCTCGCTCCACTGGTGGGTGCCGATCTCGAGGTCATGCGCCGCGACGCAGCCAAGGTCCGCGGCGACGGGCCGACGGTGCTGATCTCGTTGACCCAGGACCCCGCCGCGACGACGGTGCTGGCGTGGGTGCGCGAACAACTGCATGTGCTGGTGCAATGAGATCCGACGTCCTTCTCGTCGCCTGCCGCGACCGTCAGCCGCGCATCGAGTGCGGGGGAGGAATCGCGGCGCGACGCACCGAACCGGACACTGTGCATCTGGTCTCGGCGGCCGCCACCCCGCTCGGCGGCGATGCGATCCACATCCGCGTGGTGGTGGAGGCTGGTGCGCGGCTGCGGGTCCGCACCGCGGCGGCGACCGTGACCTTGCCGGGATCGGCGACCTCGGAGTCGCATGCGTTCTGGACGCTCGAGGTGGCAGGCGACCTGGACGTCGACCCACAGCCGACCGTCGTCGCTGCCACGTCGCGCCATTTCATGTCGACGCGGCTGGAGCTGATGGGATCTGGCCAAGTCCGGCTGCGCGAGCGCATTCAGATCGGCAGATCCGATGAACGCCAAGGGTTTTGGTCGGGTTCGGTGCATGCTGATGTCGACGGGTCACCACTGTTGCGGCACCGCATGGAGCTCGGCAACGGATCGGTGACCGACGATGCGCTCGGATCGCCGATGGCATGCATCAGCGAATTGCACTATCCCGACAGTGGTGTCGAGACCAAGGGTGTTGCGCTCGCGTTGGCAGGCGGGGGCTGCTTGTCGACCTGGCAGGGCGAGAGGCTCTAGCTCGCCGCCTTTTCGTCCTGCACCGCGGCCGCGATCTCTTCCAGCTCCTCGATCCTGGTGCGCGCGTACGCCTGCTGCTCGGTGATGGTCAGATTCCCACGCGCCCGGGAGAGGAACGTCACCGTCCAGGACAGCAGCGTGGTGATCTTGGTCTTGAACCCGACCAGATAGACCAAGTGCAGCACCAGCCAGGCCAGCCATGCGATGAAGCCGCCGAATTCCAGCGGGCCGACCTTGGCGACCGCGCTGAACCGTGACACCGTCGCCATCGACCCCTTGTCGAAGTACTGGAACGGTTCCCGCTCGGCGGGATTGGCGCCCTTCAGCTCCGCCTTGATGGCCTTCGCGGCGTACTTGGCGCCCTGGATCGCACCCTGAGCCATGCCGGGCACGCCTTCCACCGCCGCCATGTCGCCAACGACGAAGACGTTCGGGTAGCCGGGGACGGTGAGGTCGGGCAGCACCTTGACGCGTCCGGCACGGTCCACTTCAACCTCGGACTGCTGGGCGAGGTCGCGGCCCAGCGGACTCGCCGACACACCGGCCGACCAGACCTTGGTGGCGCATTCGATGCGGCGAATGGTGCCGTCGGAGTCCTTGACCGTGATGCCGTTGCGGTCCACGTCGGTGACCATCGCGCCGAGCTGGATCTCGACGCCCATCTTCTCCAGGCGTGCTTGGGCCTTTTTGCCGAGCTTTTCGCCCATCGGTGGGAGCACCGCAGGCGCCGCATCGAGCAGGATCACCCGTGCCTGCGTCGAATCGATATGGCGGAACGCGCCTTTCAGCGTGTGGTCGGCGAGTTCGGCGATCTGCCCGGCCATCTCGACACCGGTGGGGCCCGCGCCGACGACGGTGAACGTCAGCAACTTCTCGCGGCGTGCCGGGTCGCTGGACCGCTCGGCCTGTTCGAACGCGCCGAGGATGCGGCCGCGCAGTTCCAGCGCGTCGTCGACCGACTTCATGCCGGGTGCCCACTCCGCGAAGTGGTCGTTGCCGAAGTACGACTGGCCGGCGCCGGCGGCGATGATCAGGCTGTCGTAGGGCGTGACGTAGCTGTGGCCCAGCAACTCCGACTTGACGGTCTTGTTCGCCAGGTCGATGTGGGTGACCTCGCCGAGCAACACCTGAGCATTCTTCTGGTTGCGCAGGATGATTCGCGTGGGCGGCGCGATCTCGCCCGACGAGATGATGCCGGTCGCCACCTGGTACAGCAGCGGCTGGAACAGGTGGTGGGTGGTCTTGGCGATCATCTTGATGTCGACATCGGCTCGCTTGAGGGCCTTGGCGGCGTTCAGGCCGCCGAACCCTGATCCGATGATGACGACTCTGTGCCGATCGGTTGCGGTGGCTCCCGGATGGCTCATTTTGGGCTCCTCGACGGCCTACACGTGCACTTATATAGACACTACGGTAGCCGCCCCGCGTCCCCGCAGCGCCGTGAGATTTGCCACGTCGCCGTGGGTTTAAACGGACAACAACGGCTTCAGCTTTTCGGCCACTGCGGTGATGCCGCCCGGTTGATACCCGTTGAGACTCGTCACCGGGCTGAGGATCACGCCGTCCACGCCCGCGTCGAGGATCTTGGTCTTGATCTGTTCGACGACCTGATCCGGGCCGCCGAAGACGGCCCGCCCCTTGAAGTCGTCGGGGATCAGATCGGGGGTGACGTTCTCGTCGATGATCGCGATCACCAGCGTGCTGGTCTCCAGCGTCGCGGGGTCACGGCCGATGTCCTCGCAGCGCTGGGTGACCGCAGCCAGCTTGCGTGGCAACTCGTCGAAGTCGGCGATGATGTTGAGATGGTCGAAGTGCTTGGCGGCCAACGGAATTGTCTTCTTCTCGCCACTGCCGCCGATCATCAGCGGGACGTGGTCGCGGAACCGGGGCTCGGCCATCGCTTCGTTGGCGCGGTAATACTTACCGGAGAACGTCGGCCGCTCGCCCTCGAGCATCGGCAGAATGATCTGCAGCGCCTCGTCGAGTTTGTTGAAGCGGTCGGTGAAGGTGCCGAACTCAAAGCCGAGGCTGTCATGTTCCAGTTCGAACCAGCCCGTGCCGATGCCGAGAATGGCGCGGCCTTGGCTGACCACGTCCAACGTCGTGATGGCCTTGGCGAGCAGCGTGGGGTTGCGGTAGGTGTTGCCGGTGACCAGCGTGCCCAATTGCACGCGTTCGGTCGCCGTGGCCAACCCGCCAAGCGCCGTGTAGGCCTCGAGCATCGGCTGGTCAGGGGTGCCAAGCCCGGGCAGTTGATAGAAGTGGTCCATCACGAAGACGGAGTCATAGCCGGCCGCCTCCGCTTCCTGCGCCTGAGCGATCACGGTGGGGAACAGTTCGGCGACGCCGGTGCCGTAGGAGAAGTTGGGGATCTGGAGTCCGAGTTTGATTGTCACGGGAGTTCACGTAACCACAACTAAGCGGGGCGGTCACCCCGTTTAGCTTCAGGCGAACGCGGGAATATCAGCCGAAGTTGGCCAGCGCGCCGTGACTGACGTGCAGCGTCTGCCCGGTGATGTGGCGCGCGGCGGGCGTGGCGAGGAACAACGCCAGTCGGGCGATCTCGGCGGCCACCGGCGCCGGTGTACGGGACAGGCCGTCGTAACCCGGCTCGGCGTTGCGGCCGGACGCGACCGCGTTGACGGTGATGCCGCGGGTGCCGAAGTGTGTGGCCTGTCCGGCGGTCCAGTCGGAAATGGCGGCCTTCACGGCGGCCTCGGCGCTGCCTTCGCGGGGCTGATCGGGGATGACGTTGACGATCGAGCCGCCAGAGCGCAGATGATCGCCGAGGATCTGCACGGTGAGCACCGCCGACACCGCGGTGGCGTCGAGGGCATTTCGCCATGCCGAGGCGAGGTCCGCCAGCGAGTAGGTGCGTGGGTCGCCGGCTTCGGCGCGCGGGGCGGGAACGTTGACGATGGTGTCCAGGTGGTGCGGGAACTGTCCGCGTGCCTCTTCGAGGCTGGCCGGGTCGGTGTTGTCGAACACGATCGCGTCGACGTCGAGTTCCTTGGCGGCGACCTCGAGGTCGTCGCGGCGCGCGCCGGCGATCACGACTCGGTGGCCCGCGTCGAGGAAGCCTTCCGCAACCGTGCGCCCCAGATCCGTATCGCCGCCGGTGACGAGCACCTCCATCACAAGCACCTCCTGCCTTCGTTCAACGCTGAACACCAGCGAGTGAGCGTCATGTTACTGGACAGTAGCTAGTGCGTGAAACTCGGCGCGCGTGCGACACGGCAACAGTTCGGTGAACGTGCCATAGGCTCGTGATCTGTGCTGCCCCGCTGGATTTATATCCCCGCGGCGATCGGGGCGCTGTTCGTGGTGCTGCCGCTGATCGCGGTCGCCGCGAAGGTGGACTGGCCGCACTTCTGGTCGCTGATCACAAGCGAGTCGTCGACGACAGCGCTGGTGCTGAGCCTGAAGACCGCGGCGGCGAGCACTGCGCTGTGCCTGCTGCTCGGGGTGCCGATGGCGCTGGTGCTGGCCCGCAGCGACGCCCGGCTGGTGCGAATGGCCAGACCGCTCATCCTGTTGCCGTTGGTGCTGCCGCCGGTCGTCGGGGGCATCGCGCTGCTGTATGCGTTCGGCCGGCTTGGGCTGATCGGGGAGTACCTCAACGCCGCGGGCATCCAGATCGCATTCACGACGACGGCCGTGGTGCTGGCGCAGACCTTCGTATCGCTGCCGTTCCTTGTCATCGCGCTCGAAGGCGCCGCGCGCACTGCTGGCGCCGACTACGAAGTGGTGGCCGCGACCCTCGGCGCCCGGCCGACGACGGTGTGGTGGCGGGTGTCGTTGCCGCTGCTGGCGCCGGGCCTGATCTCCGGGGCGGTGTTGGCGTTCGCCCGGTCGCTGGGTGAATTCGGCGCGACGCTGACCTTCGCCGGCTCCCGTCAGGGTGTCACCCGAACGCTGCCATTGGAGATCTACCTACAGCGCGAAAGCGACGCCGATGCGGCGGTCGCGTTGTCCCTCCTACTGGTCGCGGTTGCCGCGGTTGTCGTCGTCGGACTGGGCAGCCGCCGGTTGCGGGCGCCGATGGCTGGTAACCCGCCATGACCGGAGTGCAGCTGCGGGCGGTCGTCGAAAGTCGCGGCGTCGACCTCGAATTCGACGTCTCCGCCGGCGAAGTGCTGGCCGTACTGGGCCCCAACGGAGCCGGCAAGTCGACGGCGCTACACCTGATCGCGGGCTTGGTACGACCGGACCGGGGCGAAGTGCGCGTCGGACAACACGTGCTGACCGACACTGTGGCGGGAGTTCACGTCGCCACCCACGACCGTCGCGTCGGTCTGCTGCTACAGGAACCGCTGTTGTTTCCGCATCTGAACGTCACCGGCAATGTGGCATTCGCCCCGCGCAGTTCCCGGGCGGCAGCGGCACATTGGCTCGGCGAGGTCGATGCGTCGGAGCTCGCCGACCGCATGCCGCGGCAGTTGTCCGGGGGGCAGGCTCAGCGGGTGGCGTTGGCCCGGGCGCTGGCGGCGGAACCCGACGTGTTGCTGCTCGACGAGCCGCTGGCCGGACTGGACGTCGCCGCGGCCACCGCGATGCGTAAGGTGCTGCGCCGCGTGCTGGCCCGTGACGGCCGCTCCGCGGTGTTGATCACCCACGACCTGCTCGATGTCCTTACCCTCGCCGACCGGGTGCTCGTGCTAGAGGCCGGGCGGATCGCCGAATCTGGCTCCGCTGCAACCATTTTGGCAGCACCGCGGAGCCGGTTCGGCGCGCGATTCGCCGGCGTGAACCTGGTTGGCGGCACTGCGGGCGCCAATGGCGTGCTCACGACACAGTGGGGGATGACCTGGCACGGTAGTCCAGGATCCGATGTGGTCGCGGGCGAGTCGGTAGTGGCGCTGTTCAACCCGGCGGCGGTCGCCGTGTACCGCGACAGGCCGCACGGCAGCCCCCGCAATACCGTGGAGGTGACGGTCGCCGAACTGGACAGCCGCGGAGCCGTGATCCGGGTGCGCGCCGACGAGCAGCCCGACGGATCGCCTGGGCTCGCTGCCGACATCACCACCGAATCCGCGACCGAGTTGCGCCTGGCGCCCGGCGATCGCGTTTACTTCTCGGTGAAGGCCCAGGAGGTCACCATCCATCTGAGCCCGTAACGGTGCGGTTCGCCCGCCCGATTAAATATTGCGATCAACGGTCTGAATCCACCACAAACCACCGGGGCGCAAGTGGGTTCGATCCCCCCGCGCGACGCGCGGGGGCCTTGTCGTGCCAGCAATTACTGCAAAGGTTCACTCTCAGTGGCTTTTCCGTTTACAGCAATCTCTCAGCTGAGCACTATTTGAGCAACTCGCACTTGCGTCACGGCTGTAACACGGTAGTTTCTTCCACATGCATCAGCCGGACGCGACTCCTGACTACCGCAAGGGCCTCTCGACGACGCTGGCGATCGCGGCGCTGACCGGCGCCACCGTGGTGGCGCTGACGCTGCCGGTGGCCAATGCCGATCCGACCACGCCGCCGCCTCCACCACCGCCTGCGGGTAACACGTTCTTGGAGGGACCGCCTCCGCCGCCGGCCGATCCGAACGCGCCGCCGCCCCCGCCGGCCGATCCCAACGCGCCGCCGCCTCCGGTGGCTGATCCCAACGCGCCGCCGCCGCCTCCGCCGCCCGAGCCGGGCAGGGTCGACAACGCCGCCGGCGGATTCAGCTATGTGGTGCCTGCGGGTTGGAAGGTGGCCGACGCGACGCAGCTGTCCTACGGGCAGGCCTTGCTGAACAAGATTCCGCCGGAGGCCGCGCAGTCGGGCGGCCAGCCCGCGCAGCCGCCGAGCGACACCAGCGTGCTCCTGGGCCGGCTCGACCTGAAGTTGTTCGCCGGCGCCGAGACCGATAACACGAAGGCAGCCCAGCGGCTGGCATCGGACATGGGGGAGTTCTTCATGCCGTTCCCGGGCACGCGCGTCAACCAGGAAACCGTTCCGCTCACCGCGGGTGGCATGTCCGGTGTTGCGTCGTACTACGAGGTGAAGTTCACCGACACGAACAAGCCCACCGGCCAGATCTGGGCCGGTGTCGTCGGAGCGCCCACCCCCGCGGGCACGCCGCGAGGCCAGCGCTCCCCCGAGCGGTGGTTCGTGGTCTGGCTTGGCACCGCCAACAACCCGGTGCCCAAGGCCGAGGCCGTCACGCTGGCACAGTCAATCCGGCCATTTACGCCGCCGCCACCGCCGCCGCCGGATCCCAACGCTCCTCCGCCACCCGCAGGCGGCACGACCACGCCGGGCCAGAACCCCAACGTCGGCGTGCCGGTTCCGGTTGACCCGAACGCCGCTCCCGGAATGCTGCCGCCGGCCTAAGGGCCTAACGCGCGG
>JAJKIB010000001.1 GCA_021154745.1 Mycobacterium sp. | reverse complement strand
GACTGGCCAAACAGTGCCGTCTTTGCCGTCACCAACTGCCGACCCTCCAGCCGCCCGTTCGAGCCCCGCACCACCGTCCGTCACTGCTGCTCCAACCGGTCCTGGCCCCGCGCCCGCCACGCCGACTCCACCGAGTATGGGCGGCGGATCGTCACCAAGCGCACCGGGCGTGTCCGGCACGAACTCGCCACTGTCATCGTCGCCAAGCGGAGGCACAAGCTCTGCAGGCAGTTCCTCGGTGCATCCAGCATCCGCCGGCACTGGCGCGCCAGGCACAGACCCGGGGCGGGCAGCCGCCGGCGGTCAGCCCACTGGCGTGCCACCACAGACGGCGCCCCTGACTCAGCCGCTCACGAACACCCCGCTAGCTGCGCAGCCTTCGGTTCCCGCGCCACCCCCGGCCCCTGCGCCAGTCCCCGACGCACCACCGCCCAGCGCGCCAACTCCCTCCGGCGCCTCTGCTGGTCATGCCGCGCCACCGCCTCCACCGGTCGGCGCCTCTCCAGGCGTTGGCGCCCCGCCCGCGCCCTCGATGCCGCTCGGACCGCCGCCCACGCCTCCACCGGCGGCACCCCTGGCGCCTCCCAGCTCGGCGGCCCCGGCGCCCACATCGATGGGACCCGGCGTCGCGCCAGCCTCCGCCGCGGGTGCAACCAGCGCCGTGGGAGCGCCTGCGCCCGTACCGGTTTCGGCCGCGCGCGCCGAGCGCGACGCCATCGCCGGCGCCGCTACTGCCGGTGCATTGCGACGCCAGCCCGGCGGTGGCAGCGACCCGCTGCAGCTGGCCCGTCGCATCGGTGCCGCCCTCAACGCCGAACCCAACATCGACTTCGGCTTCTTCTGGGTGACTGCGCTGACCGTGGACGGGCGGATCGTCGTCGCCAACAGCTACGGGCTTGGCTACATCCCCGACGGCGTCAACCTTCCCGAACAGGTCCGCATGGCCAGCGCCGACGAATCCATCCCGGTCGGTGACCGCGCCAAGTGGGCGACCTATCCCATCCTTGCCGTTCAGGGCTGGGCGCAACACCACAACGTGCGATTGCGCGCCGTGGTGGCCACCGAAGATCAATTCAAGAACTTCGATCCTGGCACCGCCAAGGTCATCCTGCAGTCCGATGACATCCCCGATAGCGGAAAGATGCAGGGCCGCAACCGCTTAGAGGTCATCGCGCCAGCTGCCGCCTCGCGCCTGGCCGGCGTCAGCGATGCTGCTCTGTCCGAGCTGCTGCCACCAGCCCCGTCCGACACGAACCCGCCCGCCGACGAGACGAGCAAGCTGTGGTTCGAGGTGATGAAGCCGATGATGAGCACGAACCCCGATCGCGAGATCGCGCATCTGGAGGCGTTCGTCAACTACGCCGAGCACGCCCAGGAGCAGGCGTTGTATCGCGCGCACACCGCCGCCGAGGCCGCAGCGCAACGGGCTGCCATCACCGACTGGGTCTACTGGCAGCATCTGAGCGTCCTGATCTCCGACGCGCTGGCCGGCTCGGCCGCGAAGTGACACGGACCCGAGTCCACACGGCCTGAAGTCCTAAGGTGTTACGCGTGGGCATCTCCAAAGTCGAGCGGCTGATGAACCTCGTCATCGCGCTGTTGTCCACCCGCACCTTCATTACCGCCGACCGGATCCGCGAAACCGTCTACGGCTACACCGACAGCGCCAGCGACGAGGCGTTTTCCCGGATGTTCGAGCGCGACAAGAACGAGCTGCGCGATCTGGGCATCCCGCTCGAGACCGGCCGCGTGTCGCAGTTCGACCCGACCGAGGGCTACCGCATCAACCGCGAGGCCTACGCCCTGCCCACCGTAGAGCTGACCGCCGACGAAGCCGCCGCCGTCGCTGTCGCTACCCAATTGTGGGAATCGCCCGAGCTCATCACCGCGACCCAAGGCGCACTGCTCAAGTTGCGTGCCGCCGGCGTCGACGTCGACGCGGCCGACTCCGGCATCGCGATCACCTCGACCGCCGTGCTTCCCGGCCTGCGCGGCTCCGAAGACGTGTTGGGAATCTTGTTGTCCGCCATCGACTCTGGCCAAGCCGTGCGATTCCCCCACCGGCCGTCGCGCAGCGACCCGTACACCACCCGCACCGTCGAGCCATGGGGCGTCGTCACCGACCGGGGGCGCTGGTATCTCGTGGGCCACGACCGCGACCGCAACGCCACCCGCACCTTCCGGCTCTCCCGCGTCGGCGCCGACGTCACACCCATCGGCCCACCCGGCGCAGTCAAGCGGCCCGAAGGCGTCAACCTACGCGAGATCGTCGACCGGGCGGTCGGGGAGTGGCCCAACACCGGCCAGGCCCGCGTCTGGCTCGCCGACGGCCGCGGCACCGCGCTGCGCCGCCGGGGCACCGTCGTCGGCGCCCGCACACTGGGCGGCCGCGCCGGCGAGGAGATCACCGTCGACATCGGCATGTCCGACCGGCTCGCCCGCGAAATCGCCAGCTACGGCCCGGACGCTGTCGCGCTCGAGCCCCAATCACTGCGCGACGACGTGCTGGCCCGCCTACGCGCGCAGGCCGGGCACACCGACGAGGTCACCGCATGACCGCCGTCTCCACCCGGCTGGTCCGGCTGCTCAACATGGTGCCGTACTTCCAGGCCAACCCGAAAATCACCTACGCCGAGGCGGCGACCGACCTCGGTGTCAGCGTCAAGCAACTGCGCGACGACCTCAACCAGCTGTGGATGTGCGGCCTACCCGGCTACGGCCCCGGCGACCTCATCGACTTCGAATTTTCCGGCGACACAATCGAAGTCACATTCACCGCGGGCATCGATCATCCGCTGCGGCTCACGTCGCCCGAAGCCACCGGCATCCTGGTTGCGCTGCGGGCCCTCCTCGACGTGCCCGGCATGGTCGACCCCGAGGCGGCGCGCAGCGCGATCGCCAAGATCGAGTCGGCCGCGGGCACCCTCAATCACGGAGCCGATGCCGCCGTCGACGAACGCGCCCCCGCGGAAAGCGAGGCCGCGGCCGCCGTGCGCGCCGCCGTGCGCAATGGCCGCGCGCTGGCGATCGAGTACTACTCGGCGTCCCACGACATGCTGTCCAGCCGCGTCGTCGACCCCATCCGCGTGGTGCTGGTGGCCGACCACAGCTATCTGGAGGCGTGGTGCAGGTCGGCCGAGGGGGTGCGGCTGTTCCGGTTCGACCGCATCGTCGATGCCAAGGTGCTCGACGAGCCGTCGGCTCCGCCGCGGCCCGCGGTGCAGGCCGAGCCCGACACCTCGCTGTTCGACGCCGACCCGTCGCTTCCGGCGGCCACGTTGCTGATCGACCGGTCCGCGTCGTGGATGTTCGACTACTACCCGCTGCGCGTGATACGCGAGCTGCCCGACGGCGCATGCGAGGCCGCGATGACCTACGCGTCCGAGGAGTGGATGGGCCGGTTCGTGCTCGGCTTCGGCTCGGCGGTGCGTGTGCTGGAACCCGAGTCGCTCGCGCATCGGGTGCGGGAGTCGGCAACCGCCGCGCTGCATGCCTATGAGGTCGGTGCGGACAGCGTCGGCAGGTAGACTCGGTCCAGACGTCTGGAGGTGACCAAATTGGGTGGTCTACAACCCTGGCACTGGTTAATTGTTATCGCTGTATTCGTGCTGCTCTTCGGTGCCAAGAAGCTCCCGGACGCGGCGCGCTCACTTGGTAAGTCGATGCGGATCTTCAAGTCCGAGATCAAAGAGATGCAGTCCGACTCCAAACCGGATGCGGAGGCGCCGCCGGCTAAGCCGATCGCCTCGGAACGCGCCGACACTCCGGCTCCCGACGCCGAGCAGCCGTCGGACAAACGCCCGGCCTGAGCCAGGCCGAACCGTGAGCGCGGCATGACGCCGCGTCTCTAGGCCGCGTCACTTCACAAGCCAGTGCAGACCCCAGGAATCTTCAAGAAACTCGATCCCCGCCGACGGCGGTCGCGGGTCAATCCCGACGGCACCATGTCGCTGGTCGAGCATCTCACCGAACTGCGGACTCGTCTGCTGATCGCGGTCGCCGCTGTCGTGCTGACGACGACCGTCGGCTTCTTCTGGTACACCCACAGCTTCTTCGGGTTTCACAGTCTCGGCGAGTGGCTGCGAGGGCCCTACTGTTCGCTGCCGGCATCCGCGCGCGCCACCATCGCACCCGACGGTGAGTGTCGGTTGCTGGCCACGGCCCCCTTCGACCAGTTCATGCTTCGCCTCAAGGTAGCGCTGACCGCGGGCATCATCCTGGCCTGCCCGGTGTGGCTCTATCAGGTGTGGGCCTTCATCACGCCCGGCCTGTACAGGAAGGAGCGCCGGTTCGCGATGGCGTTCGTCGCTGTCGGGGCGGTGTTGTTCGTCACCGGAGCCGTGCTGGCCTACATCGTGATGGCGAAGGCCCTGCACTTCCTGCTGACCGTCGGCAGCGATGTGCAAGTCACCGCACTCTCGGGTGAGCAGTACTTCGGATTCCTGATCAACCTCCTCCTGGTGTTCGGCATCAGTTTCGAGTTCCCCCTGCTGATCATCATGCTCAACCTCGTCGGCGTGCTGACCTATCAGCGGCTGAAGGCGTGGCGACGCGGATTGATCTTCGGTCTCTTCGTCTTCGCCGCGTTCGCGACACCGGGGTCGGACCCGTTCTCCATGCTGGCGTTGGCGCTGGCGCTGTCCCTGCTGCTCGAGGTCTCGATCCAGATCGCCCGTGTCCACGACAAGCGCAAGGCGCGGCGTGCGGCGGCCGAGGACGTACCTGACGAACTTGCGGCACCGATCGGCAGCGTCGAGCCGATCGAACCGCCGGCCGCCGTGCCCACAGCGACCCGGCTCGTGGTCGATGACGACGCCACTTAGCGGCCAACTGGCCAGCTTCGCCGGGCAATTGTCCTTCGCGCTGGACGACTTTCAACAGCGAGCCTGCCAGGCATTGGAGAACGGGCACGGGGTGCTGGTGTGCGCACCGACCGGCGCAGGCAAGACGGTCGTCGGCGAATTCGCCGTGCACCTAGCGCTGGCCGCGGGCCGAAAGTGCTTCTACACCACACCGATCAAGGCGCTGAGCAACCAGAAGCACAACGATCTCGTGGCCAGGTATGGTCCGGAACGCATAGGACTTCTCACCGGCGACCAGTCGATCAACGGCGACGCCGACGTCGTGGTGATGACCACCGAAGTGCTTCGCAACATGCTGTACGCGAATTCACCTACGCTGTATGGGCTTTCGTATGTCGTCATGGACGAGGTGCACTTCCTGGCCGACCGCATGCGTGGTGCGGTGTGGGAGGAAGTGATCCTGCACCTGCCCGATGACGTGCGCCTTGTGAGCCTGTCGGCGACGGTGAGCAATGCCGAGGAGTTCGGCGGCTGGATCCAGACTGTGCGCGGCGACACGACCGTCGTCGTCGACGAACACCGCCCAGTCCCGTTGTGGCAGCACGTGATGGTGGGCAAGCGGCTGTTCGACCTGTTCGACTACCGCGCCTCGGGGGCGGCGAAGTCCGGCCGCGAACTGCTTGTAGACCCCGAACTGCTGCGCCACATCGCACACCGACGCGAGGCGGACCGGCTGGCCGACTGGCAGCCGCGCGGCCGGGGTCGAGGACGTCCGAGCATCTACCGGCCACCCAGCCGGCCCGACGTGATCAGCTCGCTCGACCGCGAAGGCCTCTTGCCTGCAATCACATTCGTGTTCTCCCGCGCCGGCTGTGACGCGGCCGTCAAGCAATGCCTGCGCTCGTCGCTGCGGCTCACCTCCGACGAGGAACGGGTCCGCATCGCCGAGGTCATCGACCGTCGCACCGCGGACCTCAATGAGGCCGATCTGGTCGTGCTCGACTATCACGAGTGGCGCGAAGGATTGCTGCGTGGGCTGGCCGCCCACCACGCCGGCATGCTGCCGACCTTTCGCCACACCGTCGAGGAGCTGTTCACCGCCGGGCTGGTAAAGGCTGTATTCGCCACTGAGACACTGGCTTTGGGCATCAACATGCCTGCGCGGACGGTCCAGCTCGAGCGGCTGGTCAAGTTCAACGGCGAGCAGCACATGCCGTTGACGCCGGGAGAGTACACCCAGCTGACGGGTCGGGCGGGCCGGCGCGGCATCGACGTCGAGGGCCACGCGGTGGTGCTGTGGCATCCCGACATCGACCCGGCCGAGGTCGCCGGCCTGGCGTCGACGCGCACCTTCCCACTGCGCAGCTCGTTCGCACCGACCTACAACATGACCATCAATCTGGTGAACCAGATGGGTCCGACGCAGGCGCACAAACTGCTGGAAAGCTCGTTCGCGCAATACCAGGCCGACCGCTCAGTGGTCGGGCTGGTGCGCGCCGTCGAACGCGGCGAACGGAT